>NZ_JAYFEQ010000621.1:0-246 GCF_055795085.1 Phormidium sp. CCY1219
AAGAACAGGCCACATTCATTGCACTTGCCTTTTTGTTCCTTCAAAAGTCTGGTTAATTTAGTTGGGAGACCAACTTTATTAATTCCTCTCTTACTCCAGTAAGCCCAATCTCCATCAAATGAAGACTTATCACCTTTGACTTTGATGTGTCGCTTGATAGGAGTTTCTGCGTGTGCTAGCAGTCTTAACCCATCTTGCGCTTGAAACGTCCAGTTTCCATTGGCTCCATAATGGTAATACTTTCTG
>NZ_JAYFEQ010000622.1:0-7496 GCF_055795085.1 Phormidium sp. CCY1219
GCAAAGGCGCGATTTCAATCCCCCGCTTTAATTGTGGCTTGCAAAGGCGCGATTTCAATCCCCCGCTTTAATTGTGGAACTACGGATAATGTGAGATATTGAGATATTATGTGCAGCATAATTTACGTGAGAAAATGAGAGATGGTGTGCTATAGCAGTTCGCCGTGGGCGACTAACATTACCTGGCCGCCCACGGAGACGGATATCTCACCTTGCTGCTTGCTGGCGTTTAACCATAACAGGGATGGGCGGGCGATCGCATGTCCCTGTTCCACCCGCAGGGGCATCGGTGGCGAATCCAAATAGCCGTATTCCACCACATAGCCCGCCAAACAGCCATTAGCGCTGCCCGTTGCCGGATCCTCCGGTACCCCCAAATAATCCGCAAACATCCGGGCGCTGAGATGATTCTCCGGATGACGAGTTTCCGGGCAGAACAAAAACAGACATTTCGCCTCCATCTCCGCAATCAATTTAAAATACTTATCTCGGTTGACTTTTGCGCGATTTAATGCGTCTAAATTCCGCAACGGAACCATCACAAAAGGCACCCCAGTAGAAACCTGTTGCACCGGAAACCGAGAATCCATATCCCGCAATTCCAAACCCAAAACCTCACCCACAGTTTCCCGGTTTAAAACCGACAGAAACCTGGGTGGTTGTTGCTGCATCCACAACATCTCCACCTCCCCCTCGCGATAATAAAGCATCACCGGAATTTGGCCCACCTTCAGATTCAACGCCACCCGTTCGATAGGCGCTTTAATTATCTCCTTTTGGAGAATATAAGCCGTCCCTAAAGTCGGATGACCCGCAAAAGGCAATTCCCGCTCTGGCGTAAAGATGCGGACATCATAGCCCCCTTCCCGTACTGCCTCCGAGAGAACAAACGTCGTCTCGGAATAATTCATTTCCTTAGCAATGCGTTGCATCTGGACATCCGACAGCGCGGCGCTTCCCGTCACCACCGCCAATGGATTTCCGCTATATTTTTCTACCGCAAAAACATCAACAATGTAAAACTTTAACCCACTCATATTAACCTCTATTCCAAACAAACGAAACAGCAGTTTCCGCCGGGGATCGGGCTTGATTCCCCACCGGAGGAACAGAAAAAACCCCACCAGAGTCCCTCTTGCTTTAGGGGTGAAATCGAGATATTCTAGACCACATTCACCCGGACGTTGAGTGACTTTACAACTCGCGAAAAAACGCTTATGCAATTTCTCGGACTGGTCTGGATGACCTGCTGTTTGAGCAGTTTGTGGTTATCCAGCCAAACATCAATCAATTATTCCACCGCCGCCAATGCCACACCGTTTTCTGGCAAAACGTTATCGGCGATGACCCAGAATTTCGAGTTGCGCGATCGCCGTCGCCCCCACCCGGGCCGCAGGGCCGCAAAACCCGATCGCCGCCGCCCGGTCTCCCAACGCCAAAACCCGCCCCGGGCCAGGACTTTGCCGGGGAAAAACTTGCAGATTTCCGCAAACCAGCGCCCTTCCAAGACGCGGAACATCCAGCCCTTTACTACCGCCCTGAATTGGTTCAAACCCGCACAGAAGAGTGCTTGTATTTCTCAACCCAAGCAGACGAACCAAGTGCCGAAACTGGGCGGGGAAGCGATCGCGTGGCAATCCCCCCCAAGGCATCTCGCCCCGGGCAATACGATAGCAGCACAGCGCTTTCCCGTTGCCACCCCGGTGGGATTTTTGCAAAACCTGTGGCAACCGAAAACTGCCACGGCAAAACCCCCCACCACAGCCCCCGTCACGGTGAAAGTCGTGACCGTGCATCCGTTTGCTCAGCAAAACATGACGCGAGACGATCGCGACTTAACCGCCCAATGGATCGGGCAACATTTTTCCCGGCATTCCCAGGCGACCACACCCGTGATGCCATTATCCCAGACCGCTGCATTTCAGGTCTGGGTGAAAGGATATTTCATTGCCCAACTACCCGATCGCAGCATTGCCGATTTGCTCGCCTATCGAGTGCAACAATGGTTGCAAGACCCGGATGCCCAGGGCGATCGCCTGCAACTCGCTCAGATTGGTGGAGTACCCGTCTTGCAAGCCGGCGTCCGCCCTTTATTTGCGATTACCCGCCATCTTGCCAACCAACTCGATCGCAGCGGGGATTTGCTAGCGATCGAATGGCTGAACAATCTCCGCATCGCCCTATCTGCCCGGCCCGTTTCCTTCGTGGAAGCCCAAAAACAGATCTATGGCCTAGTGGAAACCAATCAAACCCTACAGGGTACAGCTTCCTGGTATGGCGCGTACTTTCACCATCGTCTCACCGCCACCGGGGAATTGTTCGACCAACAGGAAATGACCGCCGCCCATCGCACCTTACCCTTCGACACCTATCTGAAAGTCACCAATTTGCATTCGGGCAATTCGGTCATTGTCCGGATCAACGATCGCGGTCCGTACATTCCCCCGCGTAGTTTAGACCTTTCCCTAGGAGCCGCCCGCTGTATTGGCAGCGAAGAAATCGGCGTCATCCCTTACAAAGCGGTGATTATGAAACCGGGCAACCCCAGCCGGGCCATTCCCAGCAACCAGATGACTCAGCTTTGAATCGGGAGAAAACCCTCACTCCTGGGGCGAGTGACTTCCTTTCAAACAGCGGATGGCTTCTAACAAGCCTTTTGCCTTATTCAGGGTTTCCTGATATTCCATTTCTGGTTGCGAATCGGCAACGATTCCGGCCCCGGCCTGCACCGAGACGGTATGTTTCCCCGGGCCATTGCGGCGGACCACCATCGTGCGAATGGCGATCGCGGTATTCAACTCGCCCTCAAACCCGTAGTATCCGTATGCGCCGGAATAAGGCCCGCGCCGAGAACCCTCCAATTCGTAAATAATTTCCATCGCCCGAATTTTCGGGGCACCACTGACGGTTCCCGCCGGAAAACAGGCTTGGAGTAAATCCCACGCACTCTTTTCAGGGGACAGTTCCCCGCGCACGTTGCTGACAATGTGCATCACGTGGGAATAGCGCTCGATGACCATCAACTCATCTACGGTCACGCTGCCTTTGACGCAGACCCTTCCCAAATCATTGCGACCCAAATCCACCAACATCACATGTTCGGCGACTTCTTTCGGGTCTTGCAGCAAGTCGGCGGCCAATTCCCGGTCTTCTTGGGGGGTCAAACCGCGCCGCCTGGTTCCGGCGATCGGGCGCACTAGGGCTGATTTTTTCCCATCAGGGGTGCATTCTGCTTTCACCATCACTTCCGGACTCGATCCGATGATTTGCCAATCTTGGAAGTGAAAATAGGCCATGTAGGGAGAAGGGTTAATCGATCGCAAAGAACGATAAAGGGCAAAGGGGTCTCCTTCATACCCTACAGATAATCGTTGCGACAGGACGGTTTGAAAAATATCCCCCGCTTTGATATAATCTTTCGCTTTTAAGACATTTTGGCAAAAGCGCTCTGGAGTGGTATTGCTGGTATAACGCAATTCTGGAGCTTGCGGTTGCGCTTGACGGGCCGGGGGAATCCATTCTAGGAGGGTTTCGCTGTGGGAAATGGGCTGTTGCAGTTTAGCCACCAAGCGCACAACCCGATCGCAAGCGCGATCGTAAGCTGCTTTTTGGGGTAAAGTTCGCAAATCCGCGTAGGCGATCGCCCAAATCTTGCGCTTCACCTGGTCGAAAATCAGCAGATTATCCACCTGCATCCACAACCCATCGGGCAAATCCTCCTCTTGCGCCGCGTAGGTGGGCACCCTCGGTTCGATCCAGCGAATTAACTCGTAGCCCCAAAATCCGAACAATCCGCCCACCCCAGGGGGCAATTCCGGCAAATGCACCGGATCGATAGGCTGGAGGCACTGTTCGAGGGTAGCAAACGGATTGCCCTCAAAGACCTGCACCTCGCCGCTGCGATGTTTTTGAGTGGTTTGGGTGCCTCGCGCCTCCAAAATCCACAGGGGATCGCAGCCGAGGAAACTATAGCGCCCTAGGGTTTCACCCCCTTCTACGGATTCGAGCAAAAAGCTATAGGGTTGTCCCGCGCAAACCTTGTACCAAGCGGAAACTGGGGTATCGAGGTCGGCGACCCATTCCTGATAGACGGGGACGAAATTACCCCGACGGCTCAGTTCGGAAAACTGCGAAAAATCTGGAAAAATCATCAGAAAAACTCCCTGGAAATCCTACCGATTATCTGCGATCGCGGTAGGGAGAATAGGACAACCGCAAATCCTCCCATTAATCACTACCTGTAGGGTGGGCAAATATTTGCCCACCCTACCCGTGATTTACGCTGCGGTTGTCCTAGACAAAAGCGAGGCAAGTCCATGTTGCCCTCGATGCGGACAAAGATGCCCCAGCCACAGATCGGTATATCCCTGCGGGGCTGGGGCATGAGGTTAGCCGATGGATCCTCCCCTAGGTGGGCGAAAGCAGCACGGCGAACCGTGCTACTGTCGTTACCTGGGGTGGGGGGCACAGAACATCGCGCCAGCCAATCGGTTCAGGGCAGCGGGTTTAGCCTTCGGGGTTGGGATCGAAGGGGTTTTTGCCGCTGAACTTGAGTTTGGCGGGTTCGGGGTTGCTGCCGATGTTGCGGTCGATCTTGCCCACAAAAGGACGACCATCGTTGACCTTTTCCGGGAAGACGCCATCTTTCGGATGCAGGTACTCGGTTTCGCCGTTGGGGTAAATCCGGTAAATTTTGTAGTCCTCAATTTTGGGCTTAAATTTGGTCCGGAATTGAGTTCCCAGGGCGAGGCAGTGTTCCTTGCGCGGCAAATACAGAAGGTTTTCACCTTCGTTCATAATTGCAGCACCGCCGGACGGCATTTCAAACACTTGCTCCTTGGAGGAGGTCCAGGTGATGGCGTATTTTTCTTCAATTTGGGCTTTGGTGAGCAATCCGCCAGTGCTGCCACCGAATTTTGGCGGTTTTCCCGTCAATGTTTCTGCCATATTTTACTCCGGATTTTACAAGAGGCAATTTTTAGGGCATCGTACCACTGACACCCCTTGGGTCTACAGATTTATTAAAGAACTGTAACAGTTCTTTAAATTTGCGGGGTTGTCGGTTGGTTATTGGTAATTTGTGAAGCTGGAGGGGGGGAGTTGGGGGGTCGTTTGCGGCAGGGTGGGGGTGAGGGAGGCTACTTTCGCTTGCCGCTAGCCTGATGGCGCTGTCCCCGGGAGGAGCGATTGCCTCGGCGAGATTTGGGGGTAGATTTGGGGGAGGGAGAGGGGGAGTCGGAGACCGAGGCATCGGTGGGGATGGTGAAATGAAACTGACTGCCTTGGTTTTTGCCTTCGGAGGTGGCCCAAATGGTGCCGCCCCAGGCATGAACGATTTGGCGACAGATAGCTAGACCCAAGCCGGTGCCGCCGGTGGAGCGCCGCAGGGCACCTTCTTCTTGATAGAAGCGGTCGAAAACGGCTTCCAGGCGATCGGAGGGGATACCGCGTCCGGTATCGGAAATCGAGACTTGAATGAAGCGATCGCGGTTTAACTGGGCTTCTACCTTGACTTCCCCATCGGCGGGGGTAAATTTGCAGGCATTATCCAGCAATTTCGAGAGAACTTCCACCAACCACTCCCCATCAGCGCGCACTAAGGGCAGGTTGTCGGGCAGATGGGTAGAGATTTCGGGGACTTCATGGGAGGAGGAATTGGCGCGGGTGCGAATGCTGCTCAGGGCCAGTTCCACGCATTCGAGCAAGGGCAGGGGTTCGGGATTCCACTCCACTCGTCCGCTTTCCAGGCGCGAGAGGGTGAGAAAGTCTTGCACCAGGGTTCGCATGCGTTCGGCATCGTCTAAGGCGGTGCTGAGCATCACCTGTCGCAGTTCGGCGGGCATATCCGGGTCGGAGGATAGGCTCTCGAGGCAGACTTGGATGGTGGATAAGGGGGTGCGAAGTTCGTGGCCGGCGATCGCGATTAAATTGCTGCGGGTGCGATCGAGGGCTTCGAGTTGTTGGTTGAGACCTTCAAGGTTGGCATAGGCTTCCGCTTGAATCAGGGCGACCCCCACTTGGGTGGCGATCGCATCGACTAAGGTGAGCTCTTCGGCGTCCCATACCCGAGGGTCGCAACCGCACTGGTGCAATTCCACCATGCCCACTACTTGGTTTTTATAAAGCACCGGCACCATCAACCAGGAGCCAATCTGCCACTCTTGCATCAGGGTTTGCAGGGTTTTGGAATTGGCAATCCGCCGATCGGTGAGGGCGTTTTCTACCGCCACTGGGGCGAGGGCTTCCACGACTTCGCGAAACAGGGGATTATCTTGTAGCGGCCAAGTTTGTCCCGCCAGGGAGGGCACGGATGCGCCTAAATATTCGCGATCGATGGTGGCGGTGGCATCGCTTTCTTTGCAGCGATAAATCAAACAGCGACAAACATCGAGGGCCTGTCCCAGTTCGCGCACGGCAACTTGGAAGATGTCTGCGGGATTGAGGGATTGGCGGATGGCGGTGGTAATCGAGTTGATGGAACGTTCCCGTCTTTCTTGGGCGGCGATCGAGCGGTAGGTTTTGAGTAATTTGTGCTGGCCGGCTTGCAGGTAGGTGACTAACCTTTGGGCAAATGGGCCTGGATCTACGTTTTGGAAGCCGCCCAGGGCGTCGCTGTCGGGTTTGACGCCTAAGTTGTAGGTGTGGAAGGCGCGATCGATTTTGGCGTCTAATTCGGGGCGATAGATGCGAACTCGCTCGAGCAACAGTTCCCCGACTTTGGTGCAAACTAGGCGATCGAAGGTCCATATCCCCTCAAACCGTCGCGCTTGATCCATTCCGTTCAGTTCCGAGTCGGCAATCCCATTGCTATTGCTTTCGCGACACACCAAGCAGCAGGCATATTGCTCGGCAAGCACTAATAAGTGCCACTCGTTGGCTAAGCCGTCTGATGGTTCAAATGCCACGGTTTCGTGAACGTCCGAACCGCTTTTAAATTCGGTCTCCGGTGCCGCCAGCACGTACAGTTGGTCGGTTGTCGTCCCTATCCGCCGATATCGGTGCGCTTCTTGGCGATAAAATCGCTCTCTTTGGAAGCAAGCAACCACTAACGCTCGATCTGCCCCGGCCAATATTTGATCTTCCATGGCATGGGACAGTGCGGTGAGGGAAGATTTGAAGTAAATTTGAGGCCGAAGCTGGGGCATCGCTTGCAGCAAGTCTTCCAGCACTGAAGTTGGAATGCTCATTTATGGTTTCTTTTGTCGGGTTTAGGCAACAACCTTGAGGCTGCGGCATCGTTTGGGCAGGCTTTGCCCCCCCTGGCATCCGGGGTCGCGATCGCCGAAACTTTGAAATCGTTCTCTTTATCAACTTATCGCACTCAGGGACACCCGCGCAGCTTGCGCGATCGCGGCGTCTCTCGATCGCCCTCTAGGCTCCCACTGGGGGAAGACTCTCTCCACCATGCCCACAACCACTTTTGATACTCCCTACGGATAAATCCGAGGGATTCTTAAAGAGTCCAAAGTCGGACTTTTAAAGGCGCTTTTCCCCAC
>NZ_JAYFEQ010000623.1:0-4477 GCF_055795085.1 Phormidium sp. CCY1219
CTCGTAGGGCTTAGGCTGGTCAGCTACCTAAAGTCAGGGGCTAGAAGCCCCGTCTCTTTAGAGCGGGGTGCTGACTTCGTTACAATCTTTAAAAACGATCGCCGGATTTCTAAATCTAGCCCCATTTTACCTTAAACCCTGACCCGGAGCAATTCTCCCCCCGAAGGGCTGCCAATGCAACCCACCGGGTGATTGCGGCTGCGTCGCCCTCGGGGAAAAGGTCTGGGGGCTACCCACTCACCAAACTCGCCACTGAGTGGTTTTACTGAAGAAATCCCGGAAATTTGCTAAGTTTTATGAGAGGCATTGGAATTTCCAACCCCCCTGGCCCGTGCAAAAGCCCAGGTTCTCGGGGTCGCTCGCGCCCCAATTATGTAAAAATGTAAACAATTCGTTTTAGAAGTTCTGTCAACCTCAAGTTATT
The DNA here is from genome assembly GCF_055795085.1 of Phormidium sp. CCY1219. NCBI lineage: Bacteria > Bacillati > Cyanobacteriota > Cyanophyceae > Oscillatoriales > Oscillatoriaceae > Phormidium > Phormidium sp. CCY1219. Next base: position 425 of record NZ_JAYFEQ010000623.1, read on the forward strand.
TATCGTGTTTGTCCTTAGCGGCTACGAGTATTTTCTCGGCTTTCTATTCGTGTGCGGCCTAGTCCCGGTGGTAGCTCTCGGTGCATCTCAACTCCTGCGTCCGAAAGCAACCTACCCAGAACGGCGAACCACCTACGAATCCGGCATCGAACCTATCGGCGGAGCCTGGATCCAGTTCAACATCCGTTACTACATGTTCGCCCTGGTCTTCCTCATCTTCGATGTGGAAACCGTCTTCCTCTATCCTTGGGCGGTCGCATTCCACCGACTTGGACTCCTGGCCTTTATTGAAGCCCTCATATTTGTCGCAATTCTCGTAATTGCTCTGGTGTACGCATGGCGCAAAGGAGCCTTAGAATGGTCCTAAATCCTAACCCAACAACCTCTAACAACTTTGAAGGACAAATCGCTAACCCGATCGAACGTCCTCAAGTGACTCAAGAACTTTCCGAAAATGTCATCCTCACCACCGTGGATGACCTGTACAACTGGGCGCGACTCTCTAGTCTGTGGCCTCTGCTTTACGGAACCGCCTGCTGCTTTATCGAATTTGCCGCCCTGATCGGGTCGCGCTTTGACTTCGATCGCTTCGGTCTGGTGCCTCGATCCAGTCCGCGTCAAGCTGACTTGATCATCACCGCCGGCACGATCACGATGAAGTACGCCCCGGCCCTGGTGCGGCTTTACGAACAAATGCCCGAACCCAAATACGTCATCGCAATGGGCGCTTGCACCATCACCGGCGGCATGTTTAGCGTGGACTCCCACACCGCAGTGCGCGGCGTGGATAAACTGATTCCGGTGGATGTTTACATTCCCGGTTGCCCTCCACGTCCGGAAGCGATTATCGATGCGATCGTTAAACTTCGCAAAAAAATCGCCAACGATTCCATGCAACAGCGGGCAAATATTGAACAAGACCACCGCTTCTACACCCGCAAGCACAACATGAAAGTGGTCGAACCCATCTTGACGGGTCAGTACCTACAAACCTCCACCCGTCAAACGCCACCCAAAGAACTCACCGAAGCAATGGGAATGCCGGTTCCCCCCGCACTGAAGGCCACCCAGAAGGAGGAAAATCGTGCCTGAAGAATCCCAAGAATCTCAAGAACAAATTGTAGAAGCGGGTAAAATTTCCCAGTGGCTTACCGAAAATGGTTTCGAACATGAAGCCCTAGAACGAGATAATCTCGGCGTCGAAATCATCAAGGTCGAAGCCGAATTTCTCATCCCCTTGGCCACCGCCCTTTATGCTTACGGCTTTAACTACCTGCAGTGTCAGTGCGGTTACGACCCCGGCCCGGGTGAACCCCTGGTCAGCATGTACCACTTAATTAAAGTCGAGGATGATGCCGATCGCCCGGAGGAAGTCCGCATCAAGGTCTTCCTACCCAGAGATAATCCCACCGTTCCTTCGGTCTACTGGATCTGGAAAACCGCCGATTTCCAAGAACGGGAATCCTACGATATGTACGGCATCGTCTATGAAGGACATCCGAATCTCAAACGGATTTTGATGCCGGAAGATTGGGTCGGCTGGCCCTTGCGAAAGGATTACATCTCCCCCGACTTTTACGAACTGCAAGACGCTTATTAAGTTGGGCGAAATGCAGCATCGAAGCGCCCTCCTTGTCACGAAGGGGGGTGTGCTTTTTTATCGTGCAACGGAAAACAACCTCCCCCCCTCGTCCGTGGGTACGAAAAAATATTTTAACTCGTTCCCAGGCCACCCCCTGGGAACGCCCCACCAGAACTACCGCCTCCCTCCCCAATAAATGTGCAAAATAATTTGCACCCTTGCTTAACTCCCTCGCCGAAGAACTCGACCTACAGCTCGGACAGTTGCGCCAATGGTTAAAAATAGCACTTGCCCAGGGCAAGGTGACAAAAAAACCAAGCCGGTGCGCGATGTGGCGACTCATCAAACGGCTCAATTGTCACGATTGGATTGACCGCCATCCCCGGGGAAAAATTGCTACCCTGGAATTAAGACAATCACGATCTAACATTCGCTTTTAACAATATGCCGCAAACAGGGTCGGTATTGCAAGAACGCTATCAACTCAAAGAGCAGTTGAGCGATAACCCCGCACGGGAAACCTGGTTAGCAGAGGATCTCAGTAGCGAAAAACCCGTGGTGGTGAAGTTGTTGGTTTGGGGTGGATCCAATGCGTGGGAAAATCTGAAACTGTTCGAACGCGAGGCGAAGGTCCTGGAAAATTTGGACCACCCGCGCATTCCTCGCTATCGCGATCGCTTCGCCCTCGAAGATGACAAACTCTGGTCCGGTTTAGTTCACGATTATATCCCCGGGGCCTCTCTGATGCAGTTGTTGGATGAGGGGAAAAAATTTACCGAGGCGGAAGTCTGCGATATCGCGATCGCCACCCTGGATATCTTGCAATACCTGCACGAACTCAATCCCCCGGTCCTCCACCGCGATATCAAACCGAGCAATCTGATTTTCGGGGAAGATGAGGAAATCTATCTGGTAGACTTCGGCGCAGTGCAGGATAAAGCCGCTGTGGCGCGCAGAAGCTTCACCGTGGTGGGCACCTACGGTTATACTCCGTTAGAGCAATTTGGCGGTCAGGCAGTCCCGGCGTCGGATTTATATGCCCTAGGTGCGACATTAGTTCATTTGCTCACCGGCACGCCACCGGCAGAGTTATTGCAAAAAAATTTGCACCTGGATTTTCGCGATCGCGTCAGCACCAATCTCAATCCCTATTTTCTCGATTGGCTCGAAACTCTCGTAGAACCTCAACTCGACGATCGCTTTCCCTCTGCAAGAGTTGCGATCGGCGCGCTCAACTCCGCTACTGCTTTATCCACCGAAACTGACTCGATTTCTCAACCAGACCTTACCCCCATCCACCTGAAAAAAACACCGCAAACTTTACTCATTTCTATCCCAGAACCGGGTCTGAAAATTCGCCAGTCTGCCTCCCAACTGCTACAGCGCGGTGCGATCGCCATTCAAAGCGCTTTCGCCTCGTTAAAAGACAGTCTCAGCGCCTCTGATTTGGCCGCTCAGCTATTAATTTATATCCTGATTGGCATTGGCGCTATCTCGGTGCTTTCTCTGCTCCTCCAGGTGGCGATCGTTATCCTTCCCTTACTCATTCTCCCGATCGCCATTGCTTGTTTGAGCGATTATTTCGAACGCACTACCGTCTTCCTCGATCGCGCCAGAAATACCTTTGAAATCGAAAACAAACGCCTCGGCTTTACTTACCGTCGTCAGCTCGGCGTCACCAATCAAATTCAAGATGTCTCCATTTACTACGATAACAAAAAATTTGTCATGGGAGTGGCAATTACCGCCGGTCACAAACCGGAATACTATCAACAATATTCCTTTGGCAGTTCCGGACGCAATTTAACCGAGTCCGAGTGCATCTGGTTGGCGCGCGAAATTCACGACTGGTTACAACTCTAGCAGCGCTCTCAATATTGGCGAAAAAATTGTTGCCAATGTTCACCACATTTTTCATGCACTGACGCACCGAATAGCAACACCCACCGCCCCGTAGGGTGCGTCACCCCCGCTCTCACATAAATGGAAAAATCACCCCATAAACGCCGGGATTGACGCACCGAAACGCTCAATATTGGCGAAAAAATTGTTGCCAATATTCACCACATTTTACATCCATTTTTTATCCCCCACCACGGCTTTTTTATCAAAATTATCGAATTCCTTAAAAACCAATTTAAATTCTTCTACCGAGTTTATCAGTCTCTCCCTCCTAATGACCAGGGTATTCTGTGCAGTCGTGTTTTTCCCGGTTTATGGCTAAATCGAGAGCAATTGTTGCAAAATAACCTCGCCGCCGTTTTGGAAACCCTACAAGCGGGATTGGCATCTCCAGAACACCAAGCCTTTATCAGCTAATACCCCCCTCACCGTCGGCGCATCCACAGACAATAGGTAAGGATTCAGGGGTCGGGGTTGCAGGAAATCGCGCCTCAGTTAGCTTCTCGGCGGGAAGCCCCGCGCTCTACCCGTGCTTGGTGAGCGTCGGGATGAGAGCCAGGGGAAATGGA
>NZ_JAYFEQ010000624.1:0-34125 GCF_055795085.1 Phormidium sp. CCY1219
AGGGGGGAGAACTCCTCCCTACGCATAAATGACGAGGGTTTCCGTTCTCCCCCTTACCAACCCTAATTTCTGATGACGCAGGGTACCGAGTTGGAAGACTTCCCCAGGAGTAAAGGTGGTGCGACCTACCCCGGTAAATCCCAATCCGCTTTGACCCGCATTCGTCGCCGGATTGCCCCAGCGCACCTGATTTTCCCCGCCAACCGTGGGAGTTGCGACAAAAAGACCGCCGTCGGTACCCGTCCAAGTCCCAGAAGAACTCGAGAGGGTAAACCCATGAGCAGCAGAAGCACTCAGGGCGATCGCGCAAGTGAGGGCAGTGGTGGAGATTCCCGTTACCAGGGCAGTGAATCTTTTATGCATAAGTAACGACCTGCGATCGAAATGTTCCTCACCATAATACTCCCGAACCGGGTATGGCGATCGAACGTTCTTTACAAAAAATTACATGCGATCGCAAGCGCCGGGCCTAACGTTATCAAATCATTACATTTCGAGCGCTACGGTGGGCAAGTCCTTGCCCACCCCACAATACCTCACGATTCCCCTGGCGAAGCATTCATCGGTTCTCCATAAATAAACCCATTGCCCACCGTACCCAAAAACACCCGTCCGAAAGCATTCATATCCCCCACCAACACCCGGGCATCTTCATAATACCCCTTGGGCGTTTCCGCAATTTTAACCCAACTCGCGCCCAAATCCGTCGAGCGGAAAACCCCCCGCGCGCCGGCGACCTCTCCTTGCAGGTAAACCGTCGGATGATTCATCCCCGGTGCGGCTTTGCCAAATCCCAGCACTTGTGCGCGTTCCACCTGCGGCACCCGCACAAATTCCTCGCCAAAATCAACCGAGCGATACAACCCTTTCTCCTTTAAACTCACCCATACTTCCCCCGCTATTCCCGGTGCCGTTTTCACATTCGCGCCTTTCCAAACCCCTGCCGGTAGGGTTTCATTCACCATCGCCCAGGTTGCGCCCCCGTCATCGGTGCGAAGCAATCCTTTTTTGCCGTGATGGTAGAGATAAAAGGTTTCTGCGCGCACTGCATCTGCGGCTAATGCCTGCTGCGGATTCCACAAATGGGTATGTGCCCCGCCCATTTTTTGTCCCGAAACCAAGGAACTTTGCTGCCATGTTTCTCCCCGATTTGTGGTATAATAGGGAGACGCGCTATTGGTTGGTTGCCACACAATATTATTTGTATCTGTGGCCGAAACTGCCACATTTCCAAACACCAACTTATCGGGATGAGTGTTATTTTCTAGGGAAGGAAACTGCTGCCAATTGCGGCCATTATCCGTCGAAAATCCCGCTCGACTGACGGAGAAATTATGCTGGGTGGCACCGACAGAAACGATAAAGTTAGGATTGCCGCGACTGTAGTCGATACTGGTGGTGGTATTAAACACTTCCCGGCCATGATTGTGCGTGGGAAACTCCGAGAAAGAGGTATGGCGAAATCCATCAAAATCGGCGATCGCGGTAATCAAACTGGCACCATTGGGAGTGCTGAGTGCATCAAAGGTGACGGTTTCTTCCAGACCATTAACTGTCGCAGACCAGTGGAGGGAATTATCCCCTGCATTGTCGGTTTTCCACACACCAATTCCGTTGGTGAGCCACAGGCGATCGCTCTGGAATGGAGACACCGCAATTCCCCCAGAAAGGGTCCAAAAACTCCACTGCGGCCACCAAGGGAGTTTATCCAAATGATGGTTTAACGTCACCCAGGTTTCGCCGCCATCGTCTGAGCGATAAATTTGTTTCGGCGTCATGGGATAGGTGAGGACAAATAGGCGATTCGGATTGTTGGGGTCTGCAGTAACGCCAGCGTAATTTTTACCCGGTTCTGGGGTAATGTCTTGCCACCCCTGGGGGGAGTATTTCCACACTGCGCCTCGGCTGTCTTGTTTGGTGCGATAAAACGTGGCGATTAATTCTTGGTTGGCATTGACGACCCCCTGTTGCGGCACCAATTTGCGATCCGGACCGCCGCGCAACCATTCCCAGGTGTTACCGCCGTCGGTGGTGCGGTAAATGCCTTGACCGGCAACCCCGGCGTAGATAACTTGGGTTTTGTTAGCGATCGCCGCCGCTGTGGGGTCGAAGGTGACGTATGTAACCCCGGCGCGATCGTCCTTCTCTCCCTGGGGTTTCCCCACCGGTACTTGGGCGGTAGGGATCTGTCTCCAGGTTTGACCGCCATCTTCCGTGTGCCACAACCCATTGCGGCGAGAGGCGAAATAGACGATATTGCTGTTGTTGGGGTCTACCGCCAGACGCTCTCCGGTCCAGCGCCAATCTTCGTTCCCCCCCATCGGGATGGAGAGGTCTAGCACTTGCCAGGTTTCGCCGCGATCGCGCGACTTGAGAACCGCCCCGGGGACGGGTTGTTTTTTGCGCTCGGTGTAAGCCCCGGTGGCAATATAGAGCATGTTGGGGTCTTGCGGCGCGATCGCCAGACTTTCGATACTGCGCGAAATCTCCGGCGATACATTATCCCCGCGCAGCAATTGCACCCAGCTTTCGGTTTGCGGGTTCCAGCGAAACGCACCCCCCACATCGGTGCGGACGTACAATAGATCCGGTTCCTTGGGATGAATCGTCACCCCGGTAACAAAACCCCCGCCGCCGATTTTTACCGCTTTCCATTCGTATCGTTCGTTATTCGCTGTGGTAAATACCGTGCGATTCGCACCCATTGTGGATACATTCGCATCCGGAGAGGGGCTGAATAGAGTGCTGGCATAAACGGCAAAGAAAAAAGCAACAATGGCAACCGCAATATAGATAACTTTGGTTTTCGAGAGGGCGATCGTTGGTTTCATGGGTGAAAAACTGAGTAGCAATTGTCGGGGAAAAAGATAATAGCCAATCCGGTTTGTCAAAGCCGTGCGATACCGTTTTTCAAGCATTAACGATCTAGATGAAATGTAGGCACAGGTTTGGGCCAAGTCCTTACCCTAGGTAAATGTGGAAATAGATGTTTGAGCCAATGGATAGAAGTTCTCCGGGGGAAAGTCACGGTGAGGATTCGCCAGCGAGAATCAACTCGTCAGAGCCTTTGTAACTGATTACTCGAGCGGGGATACCCACGGCTACGGCGTTATCCGGGATATCGTTCGTGACCACCGCATTGGCCCCGATCGCCACATCATTGCCGATCTCGATATTGCCGATAATTTTAGCCCCCGGACCGACAAACACGCGATCGCCGAGTTGGGGACAGCCTTGATTGTCGCCGCGCATCGCCGCCCCAATCGCCACCTGCTGACTTAACACGCACTCCTTGCCGATTTTGGCATCGCAATGAATAAATATCCCGTTAACATGGGGGATAAAAACTCCTTGTCCAATTTCCGCGCGGTTGGGAAATTCACTGCCGGTAACGATTTCAATCAGTTTTTGCCAAATGGCACAAAACACTTTCAAAAATTGGCGAACGAGCGGCATGCGAACGTTAAAATGCACCCAGCGGCTAAAGCGATATTGAGTCATCGCCCATAACCCCTGCTTGGTGAGCAGTAGAAGCCACCAGGGGTGCTCGTCCATCAAGACGTAGCGCTCGATATCTGCTTGTAATGGTTGTAACATAATTCACAACTTTAAAACCCACTTTTAATCCAGTTCAAGGATAGCAAGTTGGCGATTGAGTTTTCCTCATCCCCAGGGAAGAGCTTGGAAAGGCTCCTATTTCCCGGGAAAAACTCGTTTTTATCGCCACCGTGGGAATGGAAAATCATTGACCGCGAGGCTGAATGAGGTTAGGCGAGTCATGCGATCGCGCCGGGGAATCCATTGGGAATAATTGCCGATATTGGGCGATCGCATTCTCTGCAGAAAACACCGCCGCTCTAGTTTGCAAGACCTGACCATCCGGAACTTCTGCCAGAGTTTGGGCGATCGCCGTTGCCATTGCCTCACTATCCCCCACCGGCACTAATTTCCCATAGGTTCCCTCGGCTAAAATTTCTGCCGGACCGCTTTCGCAGTTTGTGGACACCACGGGGGTACCGGCAGACATAGCTTCCACCAGCACGTTGCCAAACCCTTCCCAAGCCGAGGATAGCACCAACAGCGCCGATCGCGCCATATAGGCATAGGGATTCGCCACAAAGCCAGGGAGCGCCACATCTGCAGCAATACCCAACTCTCGCACCAACGATTCCAGATGCGATCGCTCCTCCCCTTCTCCTAACAGCATCAACCGCATCGATTGATTTTCTCGCACTTTCGCAAACGCGCGAATTAATGTAGGAAAATCCTTCTGTTTGTTCAACCGTCCCACCCCTAAAATCACCGGCGGTTCTCCCGGAGAAAACCACGGATGGTCGATGGATTCTTCCTGTTTGGCTTGCAATGGCGGCGTGACGATAGGATTGTAAATCACATGGATATTTTCCCCGCGCAAACCTAACTGGTTCAAGTCTTTGGCGACACCGCGCGACACGCAAACCACTGCATCGGCGATCGGATAAACCCAGGGAATCAAATAGGGAACGAACTTGCGTTTTAGATTCGGTGCATGGCGCGATTCCCGAGACAAGGTATTGTGAACCGTGACGATAGTGCGCGTGCAACCCCCCGCCAGGGATTTCGCCCACAGCGCCACCAAATTGGTATCTTCCAACGCCGAAAGCAGCACCTTCGGGCGTTCTCGTTTCAGATAGCCCACCAAATCTGGAAGGCTTCTCAACAAACTTTTGCGGTTTAAATTCACCGCGTTTATCTGTGGGGAAATTTGCGAAAGATAAGGCCCTTCTGGGGTGACTAATACCAGGTCTACATCCATCCCTTGCCAAGCAAAACCCTCGGCTAAATTCAGCATCACCCGTTCTGCGCCTCCCCCGTCTAAATCTTTAAGAAAAATCGCAATTTCAGACATGGTTATCCCTCGTTAAACGTTTGAATAATTCTTGTCTTTTTCCCCTGACAATGCTGGGGATGCGGAAGGCGCTTCGGTGCTTTCCGGAAGCGGCGACTCGACGGTAATTCGTCCCAAAGAAAGCACCGCCATCATGTAGGTTGCCCACAGGGCAGAATTATGCGCCATAATCGAACTTTCCGTGATATTATAGAGCAATAAAAAAGAACAGTACATCAATGGCCACAGGTGCTCCGGCCCGCGAGTCAACCGCGCCCGATGATAGGCCCGTCCCCACGCTAAGAAATAGCTCAGCAGAAAAAAGAATAATCCCATTAAACCCAAATCGCAAGCGAGATTCACGAAGCCATTATGGGCATGAGGCGGAATGTAATTCGCCCCGATTTCTTCCCCGATCGCAGCCGGTATCGCGCTTCTCGGATGCCAAAATGCAGCGCGCCCGTAACCCAACCAGGGGCGTTGCTGAATGCGGGCGATCGCACCGGCCCAAATTTCCGTTCGTCCCGTCAGGGTCAAATCCCGCCCCATACTCTCGAGAATGATTCCCGCATTGCTGATAAACGTGAGCGCCAGGGCCGCAAAAATTAAAATGATAATATTGAGTATAATCACCGCATTCGTATCCCGCCAGCGCAAACCCTTGTAAAGCTGCAACAGAATCGAAACCGTAATAAATACCATCAAACCCGTCTTAGAAGTAGACAGGATAAGCAGCGCCACCCACAGGAACAAACCGCCCCAAGCAATATAAGTAAAGCGGCGAAGAATCATCGTCAAAAATAAGAAAATCAGGGCACTATAGGCGGAAATTTCAGCTAAAATATTTTTATGCACGTAAAGGCCGCGCCACGCCCCAGCATGATCCCCAGTGGTATGAATCCCTTCCGAGGGCATCCCGAGGGTGTACAACACCGAGATAACGCCGATAATTCCCATCGCCCATGCCATCAGGCGAATTTGCTGTTTTAAGGTATAGCAGGAAGCGACGTAAAGGGAAAACGAAGCCGTTTGACAGGCGACAATTCCACTTTTTAGAGTATCTTTAGGAAACGCAGACCACAAAAAGGAAAGCAGGGTCAGGGTTAACAGCAACCACAGAAATGGATCGCGCAACAAGGTGCGAACCGTTCTGCGCCAGCGCGCTAACAGCAGCAGAAAACTCATCCCATAAACCCCATATTGAGTCAGAGAAGAGACCGGATCCGGAACTAATTTATAGAGGCTACCCGACAGGTAGATAATTCCGACGATAACTAGCAGTTTTTCTCCGAGTCTGACTAATTCCCTCATTGTAAATAGTAATAAACCGATTTTAAATAGATGGTCAGGCGATCGCGCCAAGGAGTGCTGGCGAGATACTTATCTATCCAGTCTCGCGAGTCTCCTACTAACCCGCCACTTTTCCAAGACGCCGCAATGCCATTGGCAAAGCAATTATTGCTAAACGTCCAAATCGCTTCGGGAAAATAATGGCGCATCCAATAGGCGGTGAGAATTTCAATTCTTGCCGTGGTTTTAAACCGATCGTTGCGATCGGTATATGCATTATTTTGATGGATGCGCTGAATGGATAAAAAGCGATTGATGACATAACCCGGGGTTAACGCTAGGGCTAAAAACTTGAGGTAGTTATCGCTGAGTATGGGAATTTCAGGCATAGGTAACATTTTCTCCAACAGCGATCGGCGAAAGCAAAACGCCGAAGTTGCCGGCAATCCCGAGGGCGGAAGGTAATTGTTTAACTTTCCCCGTTTCAGCGGTCCTCTAAAATCGTATTCTGCCGATAAACCCACCTCCTTTTGTCCTCCGGGGATGGGATTGAGCTGTGCATCCACCCATTGTTGCGGATGAAAACACCACCCGCGATCGCGATTTTCTTGCAACGCCTCCACCACCTCTGCCACTTTGGTCGGCACAAACAAATCGTCGGCATCCAACAAGCAGATAATCTCGCCGCGACTGGCTTCAAACCCACTGTTAAAAGCCGACGCCTGACCGCCATTTTCCTGTAAAATTGGCAGAATTTTATCCCCATATTCGGCGATAACCTCCCGGGAATTGTCTGTAGACCCATCGTCTACGACAATCACCTCAATATGGGGATAAGTTTGCTGCAATGCGCTGTCAATGGCTGCGCCCAGAAATCGCCCGTAATTGTAATTATTGATGGCAATGGTCACTAACGGTTCGTTTGGCATATAATTTTTCCCTGTAGTTAGCAAATTGAGAGGGTTTAACTCATCCAATGGCTTAAATCGCGCTGTAAAATGTGGGATAATTTATCATTTTCTGCCCGGAATTCTTCGATTAACTCAGCGCGGAAATCCGGAGAGAGAGGAGTACGTTCTTGGGGTTTGGCATTAACCTTGCGGATAGCATTCATAATGCCAAAGCTCTCGATTCCCAAAAAGGATTGGGTTTTTTTCGCCACGGCGATCGCCCAACTGGGGGTTTTTTCGGTAAACTGACCCAACAGCGGATTTTTGTGCCCTTTATTGGCATTCACCCGAGGAAAATCCACCCGGTTATCGGACGGAACCTGCAAAAATTCTAACACCTCGTCATAAATTTTTTTCGGGGAAGCTTTAAAATCATCGAATAAAATCAACTTGACTTGCGAGGCGGGAAATACAGCGAGGAGTTTTTCCACTTGGGAACCAAGTTGTCCGAGATGTTTGTATTGCAAAACCCGGGGATTGCTGCATCGTTTGGGCAGAAACTTTCCGGTTTGGCGATCGCCTTGCAACCGCCACGCTTTTTCAAAGTCCGGCTCATCTTCTCCCGTATTGTACAACAATTGCGAATGATAAGAATAAACCAATTCTACCGGATTGCGAAGCATGGCAATAATTTTAGCCGTCGGTTGAACGCGGCGAATATTCTCTAACGCCACATCAGAACATAAATAATGAACCGATGCTTCGCCTACGGCTTTGTGCTGCGCTGTAGCATCTGCAAATAATTCCAAATAGCGCTCCCAAGTGGTAAACGGCGTATGATTGTAATCTTCGGCAAAATAATGAGGTTCTTTCGGGGAAGACATATAAACCTGCGGATGCGTCCTCAAATATTCGCTCAGGGCAGTGGTTCCGCATTTGGGCGCTCCAACAATGAAAAAATTAGGTTCTTGCATGGCATTTTATCGAACAACATCAAAGCAGTGGCTCGCAGAATTGGCTTTTGCCACTTGGCCTTTATTTCGATTCAATTGGTTCCAACCAGTGAGAAAGGTCGTGGTGAATCAACTCTTGCAATTTTAAGATATCCTCGCGATATTCCCGCAGCAGTTGTTGGCGGATTTCCGGAGGCATGGGCGGCTTTTTATAGCCCCTAAAATTCCATTGTTTCAGCCGATTGGCAATGCCGTGCCGAATTTCTTTCGGCAACAGTTGGTTGATAGTAGACTTGATGGGATTCGGTTTGACCATCAGTTTGTTTAACGTGGAGTTTTGCGGCATTCCCGATACATTATAGCGCTCCGACATATCCGGTATAAATTTATCGTCTACTTCTAAAAATTGGAAGATGTCTTGCAATATGCCAGTGGGATTTTGCTTAAACCTGTCATAGGGATAAATTTTGAGCTGGTTGCGGTCGAAAACCTGCAAATATCGCTGGATTTGCGGAGAGTAAAAGGAACGATTTTTATAGTGCCAAATGCCTTCCCAGTTTTGCTGAATGCGCTGGGGTTCGGCTTGCAGCGCCCGCGCAAAATCCGTGAGGGGTTCGTCGCCATCGCGCACTAGGTGGAGAAAACAGGCATAAGCGGCATCTGCGGGGTTGCGAAGCAGGGCAATCAGTTTGGCGTCAGGAATGTGATGCTGAATGCGGAAGGGGGCTTGCGGACTACTCAGATACGTGGTGGAGGCTTCGCCGATCGCGATTTCGTCCGATACCCCATCGAATAGCTTGCGGTAATCTTCTACTCGAGTCACTGCATCCCGATAGCGCTCTTTATCCCCGGGACCTTGAAAGTCAATGGATTGCCCTTCTAAGGCAAAAAAATGGGGTTCTTTCACCGGACTCATGTAAATTTCCGGATGTTGGTTGAGGTAGTAATAAATGGCACTGGTTCCGGCTTTCGGAGCGCCGATTATTAGAAAGTTTGGCATTATCATGTGATTGTCTCCTCCGGGGGATAAAATTAACCGATTTTGCCCAAGGCGGTGGCGTAAATGTTCAGTCGTTTGTAGACAAACCAGACGAGCAAGATATTCCAAAGCATCATACTGGTTGCGGTGGCGATCGCGGCTCCCTCGCCAGCCCACAGGGGAATCAGCGTGGCATTCAGAATAATATTGAGCAAGGCGCTAATCGTCACACCGATCGCCGTATCTTTTTGATGGCCGGTCATGTTCAGCAACACCGCCACCGATCCGGTAAAAGCATTAGTTAACTGGCCCAAACACAGCACGATTAAAACACCGTGACCGGCGACAAACTCCCGACCAAATAACAATAAAAACCAATTTCCGAAGAGAATTAAAATTGTGGCGATCGGCACAGCGGCCAAGAGAATTAACCGACAGCTTTTCGTGATGACTCGTTGCAATTTCTCGCGATTTCCCTGGGCGTAGAGACTGGCAAAGGTCGGACCGAGGGAAGTATTAAAGGCAACCAAAATAAAGGTAATCAGTCCCGCGCCGCGATTGGCAATGTGATAGATGCCCACGGTTTCGGCATTGGCCATCGCTCCTAACATGACGGTATCGGTTTGGTTGTTGAGGATATACATTCCGCCCACGAACAGCATCGGTAAGGCTTCGCGGATCCATTCCCCCCGACGATAGCCAGGAGAGGCGGGTTGGAGTTTAGCCGCCAGTGCCCGTTGCAGCAGGGCTGCGCCCCAGAGAAATGCCACTGCGGTGGCCGTGGTATAGATTGCCACTGCGATCGGTGCAGTGAGGCGCTCTTCCAGCAGGAAATACCCACCGCACAGCAGGAGAATGATAACAACGGGACGGACGACCAGTTCGGGGAGTTGGCCCAGGACAATGCGATCGAGGGCTTGCATCGTCGCACTTCTAATCCGCGACAGTGCCATCAGCGGGAGTGCGATCGCGGCAATCCAAAACACAATCCGTCGGGGAGAATCGGGATCTGAGGTGAGAACTGTGGCGGTCACAGCGGCGATCGCGGCTAATCCCAGACCCGCCAGCAACACCATCAGATGAGACCAGCGCAACAGACCCCGGGCTAAATGCCAATCCCCTCGGGTTTGATAGACCGCTATTTCCCGGGTGAGCAAAGGGGCTAACCCCAAGGTCGCTGGAATTTCCAGCAAGGTCGCCCAAGCGATCGCGTAGGCATAAATCCCGTACCCTTCTGCGCCCAGCAAGCGGGCCAGCAGCAATCCAATGGCATAGCCTAAGCCCGCATTGAGCACTCTAAATCCAAAGGTCCCCGCCACTGCTTTGGCGAGAAACCCTTTCAAATTATCCCCTGATGCATTTCCTAAAATGGCTCGTACCTTGTGCAAAAGATACTGTTTCGAGCGGGCGATCGCCGCGTTGGGATGCTTTTTCATATGAACTCGATAAAATGGATAGGCTAAAGGGCGATCGCGCCGCAATTAATGAGAAATCGACTTTTTCCGTTCCTCGGACATTTTTTTGCGACCCCCATCGATATTTTCGTGGGAATTTTCTTTGTAATAAATTTCTGCATAATGGAAGTAACTGTCCGGTTCGGTTTCGCCCACCACGCCATTCATGGCAATTCCTAACACCGTTTGCCCCGATTGATCCAAACGCTGTTTGGCTGCATTCGCACTGGCACTGTCAATCAACCCCGGTCTCGCCACGAGCAAAATTCCATCGCTCATTTTGCTCACTGTCAGCGCATCGGCAACTAACAGCAACGGCGGCGTATCGAGAATCACACAATCATAAGCTTCCCGGCAATCTTGCACCAGGGAATTCATCCGCTTCGAACTCAGCAACGCCAAGGAATTCGGCGGAATCACCCCGGAAGGCAATACGTCCAAATTTGGCGCGACGGGTCGTGCCACCTGGTGCGGTTGCAGTTGACCGACGATCGCATCGCTGAGTCCTTTGGCATTGGTTAAATTCCAAATATGATGTTGAATCGGATGGCGCAAGTCCGCATCCATCAGCAACACCCGATTTCCCAGTTCTGCCATTGCGGCGGCTAAATTGGCCGCCACGGTGGATTTTCCTTCTTTGGTCACGGAACTGGTAACCACAATGACTTGTAATTTGCGATCGGGACTCAAAAAGTTCAAGTTTGCCTGTAGCATCCGGTAGGATTCGCCAATCATCGATGTCGGGTTTTTAATCACCGCCACTTGCGGCAGTTTATCTTCGATTTTTCTTCTCCTAAACCGTCGCTTTCTCTGGGTATTGGGAATCATCGCCAGCAAGGTATAGTTCAGGATTTTCCGCAATTCTTTGCTAGTTTTGATGGACGGATCGATTAATTCCAGCAAGAATGCCGTCACAACGTAGAAAACCCCTCCCAATACGATGCCCAATGCGAGAATCATTTTGCGACTGGTAGAAACCGGATATTCAGATACCATTGCTGGACTGATAATCTGCGCGTTTCCTACATTTTGATTTTCGGCAATTCTAACTTCTTGCAGCCTTTTCAACAGAATCTCGTAGGTGGATTTTGCCGCATCCACCTGTCTTTCCAAATCCTGCTCCATTTGTTTGAGTCTGGGCAGGATTTGGGCGCGTTGTTGATGTTCGTTACGCGAGCGAATCAGGGATCTAAGCTGTTCGATCGCCCCTTTGCGTTCTGCTTCGTAACTGACTAAGGATTCGATCAGCACGTTTTGCAGCTCTCCCCCCTGCAAATCTCGAGCTTGTAGGGGCTGCCTTTGGCGATTGACAATCCCATTTACTTGCTGTTCTAATTCCGCGCTCAGTTGCGCTTTTTGTTGCTTTAATTTCAGCACCATCGGATGGGCGTCGCGAAATCGACTTTGTTCCCTCGCCAATCGCTTTTCGATTTCCTGCAGCTCTTCGCGCAGTTGCTGCACTTCAATCGAGCTACTCACGTTACTTTGCAGCAGCGCTTCCTCAGACGGTCTGCCAATTTTATTCTGCAAATCTTCAATCCGCGCTGTCTGTTGTTCAACCCGCGCCTTTACTTGGTCAATTTGGCTCTCTAATTCAGAAATTCTAATGACCGACAGGCTTGCTTCTTCTTCGAGTTTGACAATATTATATTGTTCTTTAAAGGTTCGCAAAGCGGCTTCTGCTTTTTGTAACTCTTTTTCGGTTTTGGGAAGCTGCTCGTTAATAAATGCCCGGGCGGCAGCGGCTTCGGCGCGGTTGACCAATACGTTGTTATCGATGTAGGTGTCCATGATGCGATTGACCACCGCCTCGGCTTCTTCCGGTTCCGGGCTTTTATAGGAAACCAGCAAAACGTCGGTTCCCTGCAGGGCTTTGACGCCGAGACCTTCGCGAAAGCTTTCATAACTAATCGGTTCGCCTTCCTCGGTGGTCAGGTCTAATTCCTCGATGGCTTGCATCAGGATGGGCACCGATCGCAACACCTCGGCTTCGGTGTCGATCGGGCTATCTTGCAGGTTTAATGGCTCTAAGGTGCCGATTTTTTCCCCGGCTTCGGTGACTAATGCCGAGGTGGTACTTTGTTTTTTGAATTTTAGTTTTCCATAGGCTTGATATTGTTTTTCGGACACTAAAGCAACCCCGAGAGCGCCGATGGTGGTCAATACCCACACCATCGTCGCCGGCAACCAATGTCGTTTCAGAATTAACCAGTATTTCTGAAAGTCGATATCTTCTGGATAATCTTGATGTTCCATCAGATTTCACTCCCGATTATTAACTGTTTTTCCATTTTATTCTCATCGCCTGCTCCGCAACACTCCTTCAGACAAAATCTTCTCGCTCTTCTCGTCAGCGCTCAGGTTGAGACCCAATCGTTTTGGCTTGGATCCTTCATCGGCACTTTTTACTGCACCGCAATAGAGCTCTACGAGCTTTTCAATATAATAATGAATATCTAACGAGGCCACTCGGGAGCGTGCGGCACGTCCTAAGGCGCTTCTGAGGGGTTCGTTTTCGATGGTCTTTTGCATGGCTTGGGCTAACCCCTCAATATCCCCGGGATTAACTACTAATCCTGTCTCGCCATCCTCAACTACTTCGGGAATTCCGCCCACTGGGGTGACGATGGGCGCAAGTCCCCAACTCATCCCTTCCAGTAATGCCATCGGTAGTCCTTCGTTGTAAGAAGGAAGCAAAAAGACATCCCCTTTGGCTAATAATTCGTTGCGTTGCTCTCCGTTTATCCACCCGGGAAAGCTAACTTGGGACTCGATGTTTAGCTCTTGGGCTAACTCCCTGGCACGCTCGATTTCTCCAGTGCCGGCTAAAATTAGGTTGACTTTTTCTCGCTGTTCGCTCGGCAATTTGGCAAAGGCTTGCAGCATCTCGAAAATGCCTTTGCGTGGGGTGATTTTTCCCAAGAAAATGAAATCGATCTGCCGATCGCCCTCGCCGCGATCGAGAAGATGCTCGGGCATGGCAACGGGATTGAGCAATACTACGGTTTGTTCGGGCTTCAAACCGCAATGGGTGACGTAAAATTCTTTCCAACTCTCTGACAAAACAATGGTATAGGTGCTGCGTTGCAACAACCAGGCGATCGCTCGTTTTATCGGGTTCGGCAATGTCAGGTAAAATAAATGAAATTCGCAGCCATGTGTGTGGATAATCACCGGTTTGTGAAAGGCAAATGCTATCAGCGCCAGAATCGATTTGCGGACGATGCTACCCCTTTCAGCGAGATGAATGTGAACCACATCTACGCGATCGCGCCACAATTCCCCGAGGAAGCACCACAGCGCTCGCGCGAAAACTTTCAGCATGTGTAGCTTCGACCTTTGGCTCGGTTCTCCATCCCAGGTGGTAATATGTTGCATTTCAAATTCGGTCGGTATTCTCTCGAGGATCAGTTTTTCAACTTGACCCATTCCTCCTTTTTCCTCTAAGCTCGGTCCGAGCATGATTACTTTCATAGTTTCCCTCTGGTTTCGTCGCCATCGAAAATTCACCGCCCTCGATGTATTCCGATTAATTAATTCCGTTTGATGGTCTCGTGCATCTCAATCTGTTACCTTTATCAAATTGGATACTCTCCTTTTTTTGTCATAATTGTAGTGTAAACCTCTCCGGTCTACCAGCCCCTACACCACTGGTTCTCCAAGCTGGGTGGGGATTGACCCTCTTCAGGTTTCACTGTCGAGCGCGATCTCAATTCCGGTTAAGCTTTGTAACATTCCGAGCGTTTAACCGTCGCTCGCTCGATCGCTTGGCAATTTCAAAATGCTTACGGACTTCGGAATATTTCTATAGTACAGATTTAATTAAAACAGGCGATCGCCACTCCGTGTAAGCAATCCAAACAATACACCGAGCTTCTCTCCCATTCTTATCTCCTCTTCTGTAGAAGGGCATCTGTCATAAGGCTGACTTGGCTTCAGGCTTCCGTCTTTTTCAGTTGCAAAAACATTGGCTTGTTGCGACTCAGAGGAAAAATTAGGCATTTTCCTCCAAGACAGATTGCATCTAAATTGCTTATATATTTATAACTTTTTTTTCTGAAAATCCCCCATATCAATCAATACCGCAAAATACTGTATCGATTTATAATGCAAAGTATATGAATTGCCGCCGCGTTCGCAGGCGCTCTCTTCGGAGAAGAGCGAATCGCCACAACCCTTTTTTCCCCTGCAATCCAACCCTCTTCAACTTGCAAAAACCTGATTCGCCGGGAATTTTTTCGCGAAAATCATAAAATGGTTATTCTGTCAATCTTTCGGTAGGAGGAAATTTAAGGGTGACAACGAGCCAATAGGTTGACTGGATTTTATATTTCTTTTATCTTTCCGGTGTAGGGGCCACCTTTCACTGACAGGGGTGGGCGCAAAAAAAGTCAGCCCTCCGATGAAGGCTGACTTTTTCGCGCTATAATTTTGGGGCGCAAACTGCCCCGTCAACTCCCTAGGGAGCTAATGCATTACCGCGCAGCAGACTGCCAATGGTTTTGGCGGTGATTTTCATTTGCACCAGTGGATTGGCAGGGACCACGGTTTTGTACAGATAGCTGTCAAACGTCATACGCTGCACGTCGATATCGGCGCACATTTCCACGAATGCTTCGCGGGAGGCATCACTGCGGTAAAATACTCGTTGCAGGATGTCGAGCACCTTGTAAGTCATGCCGTATTTTTTATCCCACCGCTTCAGGTAAAGCTTTAGCTCTTCCTCGGTGGGAACGCGGGTGCCGCCATTGGAAAATTCCACGATGGTTTCCGCGCACATGCGAGCTGACTTGGCGGCGAAGTAAATCCCTTCGCCGGAAGATTTGGTCACGGTGCCGGCAGCATCGCCGACGAGCGCCACCCGGCCCCGCACGCGACGAGGACGCGGATGTTCCGGAATTGGGTGCGCTTCCACTTTGATGATGGAACCGCCTTCCAAGCGTTTGGCAGCACGGGTACGAATGCCGGCTTGCAGTTTTTTGATTAACGCTTGGTTCACTTTCATGGTGCCAGTGCCCACGGCAACGTGATCGTATTTGGGGAATACCCAAGCGTAGAAGTCTGGGGAAACGTCGTTGCCCACGTACATTTCCGCCAAGTCTTCGTAGTAGGCCATTTTGTCTTCCGGAAGCCGAATTCGCTCCTGGAAGGCGATCGCGTAGTTGTAGTCCCCCGCTTCGATCGCTTTGGCAACCCGGGAATTGGCTCCATCCGCCCCAATTACCATGTCCACTTTCAGGGTCTTTTGCTTGCCCGCTACGGTCCCGTCTGAATGGTCCGCATAGTGGAGGGTGTAGGGATCGGTGTTGTTCGAGGGAATCTCTAGTTTATGAACCGTACCGTTAATCAGGTTGGCTCCTAATTTGGCGGCGCGATCGCGCAGGAATCCATCCAGGATTTCCCGGCGGCACATGCCAATATATTCTTCTTGTTTTTCTATTTTGATATCGACTTCCACATTCGACGGCGAGATCATTTTCATATTTCTCACCCGCCGATCGATGATGTGAGCGGGTAAATCAAACTCGCCCACCATACACAAGGGAATCGCCCCGCCACAGGGCTTCGCATTATCTAGCTTGCGCTCGAAGAGGTAGGTTTCAATACCTGCCTTCGCAAGCGTCTCGGCAGCAGATGAACCTGCCGGACCCGATCCAACAACTGCAACCCGTAGTGCCAAAGATGTTCTCCCTATCTGTCACGGTTACGAGATGTCATCCTACCACGCTCTTTTTCCTTTTTTTCAGAAAACCCGCCGAAATATGACAAAAATGCAACATAGTTTAACATTCCGTTACATTTTGGCTCCCTGAGTGGCGATCTGTAATTGGCAATTTTTAAACCGGGCTGGTATTATACATCCACCCATCTCGCCGTGGCAAGTCTCAACCAAACATTTTCGCGATCGCCGCGCGCGAACAGTTTTTATCCCTTCCCCCCCCCACCCAAAAAATTACCCCGTCGCCCCAGGAACACCGACGCCACCCCCCGCAAGGACAATGCAAAAATCCCCTTTCTGGGTAATAGCCGGATTTTCAATCTTTCAATCGGATTCCATCCCGGAATTTCAGTCGTTGCAAATGTAGCCATATTTAAGGCAGCAAATGTAGCACCAGCAAATGGGTTTGAGAGGATTTGACCTGCATGGCAATAGCTTAAGGGCTGTTAATCAGCCGCGATCGCCTCTCGGCTAAGCTTTAATTTTCACCAATTATTTTTTATAAAATCGATAAGAAATCACCATAAAATAGCCATTTTTTCCAAAGTCAAAATCTGAAAATAATGGTGTTTTACTGCCTATTTATTAGGTCATTTATAGCCAGAAATTACGATTTTTGATAGATGAGGAGTTGAAGGAGCGTAAATTCATTCAAGAATAATTGACAAATGGGGAAAGCCAATTAAAACCCAACCCAGAAAAAGTAAGACAGTTTGGCGCTGGGCTGTTTGATTGTTCTGACAAAGCAATCGGGATAGAAGCCAACAGGAGGCGCAAGTTAAGTGAATGGCCCAACACTCAAGCAGGTAAAGCGCTGGGTAAGCAAAAGCGATTGGGGAGGAGGGGGAAACGAGAGAAAAAGAACTTAACCAGTTGCGAGGGAATTGAGGGGAGAAAATCCAGAACCCAAGGGAATACGATCGCCCAACCCAGCTAAAAATTTCCCCCATAAAAAACCCCCGCAACTGACAGTGAAAGAGCAGAACTCCATGACAGTTACGGGAAAGGCGATCGCGCTTGTCAATCAAGCGGTGCCATGCGGCGAAAACAATTCTATGGTGGGGGTTTCAGCTTTTTGTACTAACAAGCTAACGGGGAAAGAAAGAGGGATTATTCTCTTCCGGTGAGATTATCGAAAGTTTTCTTAACTTGCTCGGAGAAAGAACTTTCGTCAGTCTCTTCCGGGCTGACCATTTTTTCCTTATCCGCGTCACCCTGAACCACATTCAATCCAGGATTGGTTTTTTCGATTTGTTCGTTCATAGAAGCGGGGTCTTTTCCGACGACTTCTTGAGATTCCTTTTCAACTTTGAGCAGTTTATCTTCACCTTCCATTGGGCTTTTCACCGCTGCATAGGCAGGCAAAACGCTCGAGAAAAACAATAAAGCGCAAACGCAGGCGGCGACCAACAGCCGAAACGGACGAAATTTGCGAAGTTTTAAGCTCATAGAGCGCATATTAACGTTCTCCTAGATTAAAATTTGCTGAGTTCGGGGAAGTCAGCAGAATGTCAAAAAATCAGACATCTGAGTTTCCCGAAGTCAATTCCATATTAATCCGAGAGTGTGGCCACATACATCAGTCTTAAGATATAGATTAAACAGCGATCGCGAGCTTCTGGTGCAACATTGGAGCGAAAAGCCAAAAGTTATAGCGGTATTTTCATCAGATTTACCTGGAATTGAGCAGAAGACATCGCGATCGCAGATGAGCCACATGCAGTGGGGGAGGAATACGCGCGCGCGCCCGAGAGAGATACCGACAGGCGCGATCGCGGCGGCGTAATCCGGGCGATCGCGCGATCGGGCGATCGGGTCGTTCATCACCCCAGCAAATTTACAAAACTTGATTAATTAAAATCTCAAATCATTGCAGCCAAAGATTAAAATGAACCCTCGACGGTCATTTCAACCCAACTGATTCTTAACATTGGCAAAAAACTATGATGACGCAAGACGAATTTGAAGAAATGCTCGCCGATCCGGACAAGAGAATTACCCAAGACATCTCCTGGAGTCCCGATGAAGACAGCTCCCCAGTCTTAGAATTCCGAGTCAAAGTAGACTCCGACGCCGACTATCCCCTGATTATCAAAGGCAGCTATAACAGCCTCGCGCAAACCCTCTCCTACTCGCTGATCCACCGCAACTGCGGGCGCGTCTACGGACTTGACATCGGGACCGAGCATCGCAACCCCGACGGAGAATATGTCGGGACCTACCATCGCCACTGGTGGGACGAAGGTTGGCGAGACAAACTCGCTTACGTGCCAGAAAACATCACCGCCTCGATCGCCGATCCGGTGCGGGTATGGGAAGAATTTTGCAAAAGCATTCAGATCGTGCATGATGGATTCATTGAAGATCCGCAAGTCCCCCCCGAGTTGGAGTAAGAGTAATGCCCACCCCATCGCAACAGATTGCCAATCATATCGGCGAGCTATTTACCTGTTCGCCTGTGGCGCAATACATTCGCATTCGCAGCCCTTATCTGTATCCCGATGGCGAGATTATCGACTTTTTTCTCGAAGAATACGACGATGAGTCATATATCAGCGACTTAGGAGAAACCTTGCGCTGGTTGCGAATGCAAATGACATCCAAGCGCATTTCGCAAAAATATCGCGCCCTGATGCAAGATATTTGCCTCACCTGTGGGGTAGAACTGGTGGGGGGAATCTTGCGGGTGCGGCTGGAACATCCCGAGGAACTCGCTTCCGCCATCACCCAACTCGCCCAAGCTTCGGTGCGAATCGCCGGGTTGTGGACCCCCCCGAAAGGCAGCGGTTTTGTCAGCATTCTCGAACAAGTGGCAGAACTGCTTGAACGAGAAGGTATTCCCTTCAATCGCAATGCCAAATTTCCCGGGCGATCGGGAAGAGATTGGAAAATCGATTTTCACACCTTAAATGAAGGATGCAATGCCTTAGTTTCCGTGTTAAGCGTCGGGACTGCAGGCGCTGCGGTGGGTAAAGTCAAAAGCGTGGTTGCCGGATGGTACGATTTGACCCAAATGAAGCAAGAACCCAACTCGATGCGGTTTATTTCTCTGTTTGACGATACCGGAGAGGTTTGGGGGCCGGAAGATTTTAAACTGATTGGCGAACTCTCCGATGTGACATACTGGACTGAACCGGAAAAATTCCTCGATAAATTAGTCACGCGGGGATAATTTTCCGGCGAGAATCGTTGGTTTTTCCTGCACTTATTCGATAATACAGTGGCATGGAAACGCGGAGGCGTCAGGTAGGGGGAAAGCTTGCTAAAATGAGAGTTTAGGGATTGCAGATTTATCTGGAATCCGGGCAGAGAAAATATAAAAAAAACTCTCTATGAATGCCTTCGATCGGCTATTACAGGCTCACAGACTGTGGCGATCGCTGCTGAAATATTTGGGGTTATTCTGTCTGTGCTGGGTTCTCATCCTCAGTTGCACCCCATCCCCCCGCACCGAAGTCCCCTCCACCGCCAACCGGAGCGATCGCATCAGCATGGGCACCACCGCCAAACTGCGAACCCTAGATCCCGCCGATGCCTACGACCTCACCGCCGGCTACTTGCTCAACAACCTCGGCGATCCCCTCTACAGCTACAAACTCGGCACCACCGAACTCATTCCCCGCCTCGCCACCGCACTCCCCACCATCAGCGACGACGGCTTAACCTACACCATTCCCCTGCGCCAAAACGTCACCTTCCATGACGGCACCCCCTTCAACGCCGCCGCAATGGAATTTTCCCTGCGCCGCTTCATCGAAAACGGCGGGCAACCCTCATTTTTGCTCCGGGATCTCGTCGAATCCATCGCCGCCACCGACGAGTACGAATTAACCCTAACCCTGAAAAAACCCTTCGCCGCCTTTCCCTCCCTCTTGACATTTACCGGATTCTGTGCTATATCTCCTCAAGCCTATGAAATCGGCCCCGGCAAATTCCAACCCGATACCTTCGTCGGCACAGGACCGTATCGACTCGCCAACTACGGCACCGATTCTCTCAAATTAGACCCCTTTGAAAATTACTGGGGCGACAAACCAGCCAATCAGGGCATCGACATTCAACGCTATCCCAATAATCCGGCAAATTTGTACAATGCATTCGTCACCGGTGCGGTGGATGTAGCTTATGAAACCCTCGATCCACAGCAAATTCGCTCCCTAGAACGAATGAAAGCGGAAAAAGCCATGCAGGTGATTTCCCAAAGCGGCAATTCCGTCACCTATTGGGTACTCAATACCCAATTTCCCCCCTTGGATACGGTGGAAATTCGCCAAGCTCTCGCGGCGATGATGGACCGCAATCTACTCATTCAGCGCATTAGCGAAGGGCAAGCCGAACCCCTGTACAGTTTGATTCCCAGCACCTTTGCTGCATCCGAACCAGTGTTTGAGCAGCGCTATGGCGAAGGGGATATTCCTCGGGCAAAAGAATTGTTGGCAAAGGCGGGATATTCGCAGACCAATCCCCTGAAATTAGAGGTATGGTATCCGACGAGTTCCCCGGTTAGAACTGCAGTGGCGACAGCGTTATCCGCGATCGCCGATCGCGAACTCGAGGGCATCCTTCAACTCGAACCGAAAAGCGTAGAATTCACCACCGCCACGGCAAATTTAGATAAAGGCGTTTATCCCACTTTTTTATTTAGTTGGTTCCCAGATTTTTTCGACCCGGATAATTACATTCACCCCTTTTTGAGTTGTGCCAAACGGTCCCCCGAAACCGGATGCGAATCGGGAGGGAGTCAGTCCCAAGGGTCATTTTATTACAGCGATCGCGCTAACCAACTCGTCGATCGCCAGCGACAAGAACTCGACCCCCAACGCCGCCAAGCCATTTTTCGCGAAATCCAAGCCAAAGTCGCCGAAGACGTTCCCTATATTCCCCTCTTTCAAAACAAAGAGTATGCCTTTGCTCAAAAAAATATCGCCGGCGTTACCCTAGAACCCGCTCAACCCTTTCCCCTCTGGCAAATTCACTCCACTGACTAACCTTCAAACCTTTTTCCCTTTCCGTTTCCCCTGACAACCGCTGCATCATCTACAGCAAATGAATCCGGCAGAAACTACCAACTTCCTGGGCGATATATTGGTCGTAGACGATGTAGCGACCAACCTGCGTTTGTTAAGCCATATTTTAAAGCGACATGGCTATCAAGTCCGCCCCGTCACCCACGGAGAATTCGCAATCAAAGCGGTTCAAGCCAGTCCGCCGGATTTAATTTTGCTCGATATTATGATGCCAGAAATCGATGGGTATCAGGTCTGCGAAACCTTAAAATCCGACCCACAAACCCGCGATATTCCCATCATTTTTCTCAGTGCCCTCAGTGATGGAGCGGATAAAGCTAAAGCCTTTCAAGTTGGCGGGGCAGACTACATTACCAAACCCTTTCAAAAGGAAGAGGTACTCGCGCGGGTTGCCAATCAACTCAAGCAACGCCAATTGCAACAACAATTGCAGCAGCAAAGCGAACTGCTCAGGGAGCAAAATGCCCAAATGCAAGCCGAAATTAACGATCGCAAACTGCTCGAAGGTCGGTTGCTTTCTGCAGAAGAAAAAATGCGCGCCGTCTTTGAAGCAATGACGGATATCGTCGCTGTGGTGGAGTTTCAAGGGGGAGAAATTGGCAATCTGGATATTTTACCCACCAATTGGGTGCGGTTATATGATGGCGAGATAGATTTAGTCGGGCAAACCATCGAACAGTTTTTTAATCCAGATACCGCCGAAAGCTGGCGGAACGTGATTCAAAAAGTGCTGGAAAGCCGAGAAACGATTAATTTAGATTATTGCCTAGAAATGGCGGAAGAAATCTTCTGGTTTGCAGCGGCAATTTCTCCGGTACGCGAGGATGCAGTGATTATCGTGGCGCGGGATATCAGCGATCGCTTCCGCGCCGAAGAAGCGCGACGCATCGCCGAAGAACGATATCACAGTATCGTGGAAAATGCGATCGATGGCATCTTTCAATCCACCGCCGACGGGCGCTATCTCAGCGTCAATCCCGCCCTGGCAAAAATCTATGGCTATCCCGACCCCGACGCATTAATCCACCACATTCAAAACATTAACTCGCAACTGTACGTTAACCCCAACCGCCGCCAGGAATTTATCGAACAAATCAATTCCAACAATTCTGTGACGGGATTTGAGTCAATGGTATATCGGCAAGATGGTAGCATTATTTGGATTTCCGAAACCGCCCGTGCCGTGCGCGATTCCAGCGGCAAAATTCTGTACTATGAAGGCATCGTCTCCGATATCACCGAACGAAAATTCGCTCAAGAAGCAGTGAAGTTTCAACAAGCTCAGACCGAAAAACTGCTGCTGAATATTTTACCCCAACCGATTGCCAACCGCCTGCAAGATGGAGAAAATCCGATTGCCGATCGCTTTGACAATGTTAGCGTTTTATTTGCCGATTTAGTCGGCTTTACCCAATTTTGCTCCGAACAACCGCCGGAAAAATTAGTGCAATTGCTCAATCAAATTTTTTCCAATTTCGATAAACTCGCCCAACAACATGGGCTGGAAAAAATTAAAACTATCGGCGATGCGTATATGGTGGTGGGAGGCTTGCCTTTTCCTCGGGACGATGCGGCAATTGCGATCGCGCAGATGGCATTGGAAATGCAATCCGTCTTAACTACATTCAACCATCACCACTCGGAAAACTTTCAATTGCGACTCGGCATTCATACCGGTCCAGTCATCGCCGGGGTGATTGGGATGAGCAAATTTATCTATGATTTATGGGGAGATACGGTGAATATTGCCTCGCGCATGGAATCGAGTGGAATCCCGGGAAAAATTCAAGTCACCGCCCCCACTTACGAACAGTTAAAAAATACATTTACCCTAGAAAAACGCGGCATTATTCCCGTCAAAGGAAAAGGAGAAATGCTCACCTATTGGTTGATGAATTATCTGCAAAATTGATATCCTCCGTTCGTGGGAAGCTGTATGGCATTGCCGTATTTACAAAATCCGTAGGGCCTGCATTGCCAACCACACCGCTTGCGCCAAGGGTACCGACCTAAATTATCCGGTGAATCAGAAAAGTTGGCTGAAAATCGATCCAAACTGAACAAAGACCTTTCGCAATTACGGTAAAATCTAGAATTCAGGCACAACCATTCCTTGGGGGAAAAATTGGACAAGCAACCTGTAAAGTGGGCAAAATATCCCAGTTTCACCGATACAATCGAAGCCGTGGTGGGCACTCGCCAGTGGCGCAAACTGCTAGAATTTGTCGGATTGTTTTCACTGTGTTGTTTTCTGGCGATTAGCTGTGGCGATCGCAGTGCGACAAATCCCAATGCGGATCCCAGTCGAATCGCGATCGGGACCACGGCAAAAATTCGCACCATCGACCCCGCAGATGCCTATGAAAATGCCTCGGGGATGTTGCTTTACAACCTCGGCGATCGCCTCTACACCTACGAAACCGGCACCACCACCCTCAAACCCCAACTCGCCACCGCCCTCCCCACCATTAGCAACAATGGCGTAACCTACACCATTCCCCTCCGCCAAGGGGTTCTCTACCATGATGGCACCCCTTTCAATGCCCAAA
Organism: Phormidium sp. CCY1219; assembly: GCF_055795085.1. Classification (NCBI taxonomy): domain Bacteria; kingdom Bacillati; phylum Cyanobacteriota; class Cyanophyceae; order Oscillatoriales; family Oscillatoriaceae; genus Phormidium; species Phormidium sp. CCY1219. The sequence goes on from NZ_JAYFEQ010000624.1 coordinate 23,729, forward strand.
CAATGGAATTTTCCCTCAACCGCTTTATGCAAAATGGCGGTTCTCCCTCCTCATTATTATCCAATATCGTCGCATCTATCGAAGCCACTGACGAGTATGAATTAACCCTCACCCTGAAACAACCCTTTGCGGCATTTACCGATTTATTAACCTTTCCCGGTTTAGCCGCCGTTTCGCCCCAAGCTTATGAAATCGGCGACGGTAAATTTAAACCCGATAGCTTTGTGGGAACCGGACCGTACAAACTCGCCAGCTATGGCACCGATTCGATAAAATTAGAGCGATTTGACGATTATTGGGGCGAAAAACCCGCTAATCCCGGCATCGATATCCAGCGCTTTTCTAGTCCGGCAAACGTTTATAATTCCTTCCGCAAAGGAGCTGTAGATTTAACCTATGGCTCTTTGGACCTCAATCAAATTGCCAGTTTGGAAAAACAAGCCGCATCCCAAGGATGGGGGGTGATTTCCAGTCGCAGTAATGGGATTTACGTCCTGACTTTAAATATGAAAGACGAGGCATTACAAAAGCCAGAAGTGCGACAGGCGATCGCGGCGATCGTGAACCGCCCACTCCTGCAAGAGCGCGTCTTTCAAGGGCAAATCGAACCGCTTTATAGTTTGATTCCCGCAACATTAGACAAATACTATCAGCCAATTTTTGAACAAAAATACGGCGATGGCAATATCGATCGCGCTCGATCCGCCCTCGCCGAAGCCGGATACTCCGCAACCAATCCGCTCACCCTAGAACTGTGGTATCGCTCCAATCTCAAAACCAATGCCGATGCAGCCTTGACAATTAAAGCCTATACCGAACGGGAATTAGAAAACCTGGTGAAGATTCAATTGCAAAGCGTGGAAGCGGCCACGGCTTATAATAATTTGGACAAAGGCATCTATCCGATGTTTATCCTGGATTGGACCCCCGACTTTTTGGATCCGGATAACTACATTCAACCGTTTCTCGACTGCACCAAAGGGTCTCCAGAAAGCGGCTGCGAAGAAGGAGAAACCAAACTGTGGGGGTCGTTTTATTATAGCGATCGCGTCAATCAACTCATCGACCAACAGCGCCAAGAACAAAACCCCGAACAACGTCAGCAAATCTTCCGCGAAATTCAAGAAATCCTCGGTCAAGATGTGCCATTTATCCCCCTCTGGCAAGGAAAAGAATACATCTTCGCCCAACCGGGAATCGAAGGTGTCCTCATCGAACCCACCCAAAGAGTCCCCTTTTGGACGATTCGCAAATAATCTGGGTGAACGATTCCGCAGAGATGCTAAAATCTTGCGCTAACTCGTTCCCCCCTGGGGGGAACACACAACCTGTAGAGATGCGATTTATCGCGTCTTCCACCGCCTCCCCCCCCTAAACCTCAAACTTCAAACACCAAACATGTCTCGTTCCAAAGCACTACAATCCTATATTCTGCTGCGCCTGTTGCTCGCCCCCTTGATGCTGTGGACGATCGCCAGCTTGGTATTTTTGCTGCTGCGCGCCACTCCCGGGGACCCCGTGGATGCCATTTTAGGTCCGAAAGCCCCAGAACTGGAAAAAGAAAAAATCCGACAGCAGCTTGGCTTAGGTGCGCCCTTGTGGGTGCAGTATCTCCGCTACATGGGAAGTTTGTTGCAATTCGACTTGGGCACCTCCCTCACCACGCGCGGACAAACCGTGTGGGAAATTATTCAGCAATATTTCCCCGCTACTTTAGAAATCGCCGTCTGTAGCATGACGGTGGCCCTGCTGGTGGGCATCGGTGTGGGCATCATGTCCGCGTCTCATCCCAACACCCCTTGGGATGTGGGGGGACGCATGTTCGGAATTATCACCTATTCTTTGCCGGCGTTTTGGGTGGGAATGCTGATGCAGTTGATTTTTGCCGTGCAACTCGGGTGGTTTCCCCTCGGAACTCGCTTCCCGATCGCCGCAACTCCCCCCCAAGGTCCCACCGGTCTTTACACGGTGGATAGTCTGTTAAGTCTCAATTTCGGTCAGTTTTTCACCGCGATCTATTATTTGGCCCTCCCATCGATTACTCTGGGCATTCTGATTAGCGGCATTTTCGAGCGCATCGTCCGGGTGAATTTAAAGCAAACCCTACAAGCGGATTATGTGGAAGCGGCGCGCGCCCGAGGCATTCAAGAGCGCAAAATCGTCATGGCCCACGCCCTGAAAAATGCGATGATTCCGGTGATTACGGTGATGGGATTGACTCTCGCGGCATTACTCGGGGGGGCGATTTTAACCGAAGTGACCTTTTCTTGGCCCGGATTGGCTAATCGTTTGTATGAGGCAATTTCTTTGCGCGATTATCCTACGGTGCAGGGAATTGTGGTGTTTTTTGCCGCGATCGTGGTCTTGGCAAGCATCCTCATCGATATCCTCAATGCCTACATCGACCCGCGCATTCGCTATTAAGTGTTTGGATTGTTAGACGTTTAAATTGCATATTTACACAAACTCGTTTCCCCGCTCAGCCTCAGCCAGGGAACGAGTTTGTGGCAAAATTATGCAAATTAAATGCTAACTCATTCCCAGAACGTTCTTTCTGACTCTGGAATCGCCAAAGTTTCGGTAATTCCACGCATCCCCTCCCCCGCAAAAACCGGGAATTGTGCTGATGACATGGGCCGGTCAATCGACCCACAATAGGAGAAAGACCCACTCGTGGCTTTCTCTGCATCGGCTCAAAAGAGGTTTGAACATGCAACGCGAATCCCATTCTGACCCGTTTTTGGATGAATTTGCCTCCCGCATTCCTCCGGAAACTGCATCCACTTTTACTCCCACTCAAATGGAGATGGTGAAACGGGAATTTGGCCCGCGTTCCTGGAAAAAGCATCCGGTGGATATTCGCCTCACCATTCCTTTTTTTAAACGGGGGTTTTATGTGGTTTTGCTCAGCGGACCGGAACGGCGATCGCGAGAACGTCTGCGCGCAGAACGTGGCAAACATCCCCTCTCTACCGCAAGCAATCTCATCGTTCTCACGGCATTGAGTTTGACCGTTCTCACGGCGGGAATGGGCCTGCTGTTCTTGTTTACCGCTTTTCTTTTAACTCCCTTAGTCCCGGAAAATGAAGGCTTCGTCCCAGATATGGTGGAACAAGAAGCCGAATATTTTTTGCACAAAATTGGTCGGTGATTGAGGAGGCGATATATTTTTTAAACTTGGCATAAAATTACTGGCAAGATATTTAACTCGTTCCCAGCAAAGCTGGGAACGCCTTCTCCGAGAAGCCGCCTTTCTCCCCAATCAATGTGCTTGCATAATTTTTACACTTGCTTAGCATCAAATCATTTTAAACCGATTAATTCTTTTTTTCGTTTCCAATAAAAAATGGAAACGAAAATAAAGAAAATTAAGGTAAACATCTCCTTAGTTTCTCATCGTTTTAAGTCGAATTAACACCCCTTCAATGCGACTGACGGCTTCTGGGTTTTCCTGTCTGGCAAATAATTCTCGAGCGGTTTGCAGGACATTTACAGCTTCTTCTGGTTGGCCTTGCTGATATAAAATAATGCCGAGATTGCCATGTGCTTCGGCAAAGTCCGGTTGCAGGCGAATGGCGTTGCGATAGGCAGTGATGGCGCGATCTAATTGGCGAAGATTGACCAAGGCATTGCCCATGTTATAGTAAGCGGGTGGATAGTTCGGCTGGAAGCGAATGGCGGTTTCGTAGGCAGCGATCGCCTCTTCTAGTTGCTGTTGTTGCGCTAGGGCATACCCTAAGTTATAGTGAGCGGTAGGCAGTTCGGGATTGATGCGAAGTGCTTCTCGATAGGCCGCGATCGCCTCTTCTATTTCTCCTAAACGCGCTAATGCTACCCCTAAATTGATTTGGGCTTCGGCAAAATCGGGATAGAGGCGAATCGCTTCTCGATAGGCGGCGATCGCTCCAGGTAAATCCCCCTCCTCCTGTAGTTTGGTTGCCTGGTAGTAATTTTGCTCCGCCGCTTGCAACATTTCCGCATCCTGGGACACCCACACGTGATGCTCTGGGCCACGATCGTCGCGATCGCCTATCTGCGCGTGCAAGGGTTTCGTTTCCAGCGCTAACACTACCGCGCTCAAACTCAGCGCGATCGCCATCCCCCTCACTCGCCCCATGCCTCGATTTTTATTTCTCAACATTGGCAGTTTCCTAAAATTTAATGATTTGACTGATTTTCCGCTGTTTCTCCAGTGTAGCTAAGCCACAAGTCAAGTTGGCAACCAAAACCCAGGGGTTTATCTTTTAATTCAAGTAAAAAACTAGGGTTTTTCCCGATACAAAATCAGTTGAGGGTGGTGATAAATTGCGAAGTTTACGCAAATCAGTTTCCTTCGAGTTTATTTGTGCAGGGAGAATAAACGCGGGGAGCAATTTGTCAAGCCAATGTAACAATTTTTAATATTCAGCCAAGGAGGGGAAAAATCTGGGACGCGATCGAGCAAGGGTGCTTCCAATATCCCCTCTGGATCCACCACCGTCAGCGTTGGCAAGGGTAGGGCGCGACCTGGGAGCCAGGGCGAAAATATATACAAAAGGCGATACAATGTATCCTCCCCAGGAAGAGGGAGCGAAACAATAGTGCTTTTTATGCCCCCCATTGCCGACCCAGGCGCGATCGCCATTGCTTTTGCCCGCCGGATTTTATCCGATTAACCCAATTGTGACAACCACTGTTGCAAAGCAGCCTCGAGATTGCCATCTTGGGGCGAAAAACCACAAATCGGCTTTTCTAACGGTCGATCCGTAATCCAAGCCAAATGCAAACCCACGTCATTGGAAGCCGCAATTCGACGACAGTAGTTGAGCAATTCCGGATAAGGGTCGCACTCGTGCAAAATTAAGGCCAAATTCTGCGTTTCCAACTCTTGTTTGGCTGTCAACAGCCACCGCTCCAACTCAGCAAAATTACGAGCAGCCGGGATTGGAAAACTGGGCAACGCCTTGGCATAAATTTTGTTGCACAGGACTTGCGCGATCGCGGCGGAATCCGTTTCCCCTTCCAGAGAGAGGAGATTAACCGCCAGGGGATACGTATTCTCACTCCCACGGAGATTGGCCAAACAATTTTTGCCAGACTTCTGGACAGAAGTTGGCGGGTTGTCCCCGCAAATTGCCCGATGGAAATCCACATAATTGAGGCGATCGGCACATAACCAAAACAAATCGTAGTAAAGACGACCTAAAGGCGAATCGAGATTTTTTCCCTGAATCGACCAGTCATCTTTTAACGCAGTAATGGTTTTGAAAAAATACTTACCCTTTAAAATGGCTTTCAGGCTTTTAAGCGCCAAACAGCGAGTTTCCTCATCTTGCGTATTGCGGATGAGTTCGACCAAGGTATCGAATGCGTCGGCATCGCCCGGGTTAATTTGTGCCAGACTATAAGCCGCCAATCGGCGCAGTTTATTGTCAGCACAGCGCTCCAAAATGGAACGGAGGGTGTGAATCGCGCCCTGGTGCTTAGGAATTAATTGCCCTAAGTTATGAGCGACGATACAGCGGAATTTTTCCTCGGAAGTTGAGTGTAGAAGTTCTTCGAGAACGGTTGTGGCTCTCGGGTGGCCCGGGGCGATTTTTCCCAGGTTAAAAGCAGCAATCTGGCGAATGGAGCGATTAAACTGGGGGTCGAGGCGATTCTCTAAGGCGGCGATCGCTCTGGGGTGACTTAACCCCCGGTCCCCCAGGCTATATGCCACCAGCCGCAACAATTGTTCATCTTTGCTGTTTTCCAACACTTCGAGCAACTTTTCCCAAGCTTTGGGAGAGTTGGGAGCCAGTCGCCCTAAACTCTGGGCCGCCTGTTTGAGAAGTTTGCGATCGTCGGTGCGGGACAACAGGTGGTTGAGCGCCTCGATCGCCCTGGTTTTGTCCGCCGCATATTCTCCGAGGCAATCGGCCACTTTTTGGGTAAAGCGCGGCGTGGGGCTAGCGTTTAACAGTTCCTCCAGGGCGGCGATCGCCTTTGAATGACCCGGCTCGATTTCCGCCCCACTCGCCGCAATTTCGAGGCGGAGATTGGGGTCTTTCGTGGAATCGAGCAATTGTTCCAGCTCAGCGATCGCCTCCCGGTTGCCTGGATCGAGCTGTGCGAGGGCGAACGCGATGCGAGTGCAGGTACTGGTATCGGAAGTAGCCTGTAATGCTTCAGTCAGTTGGTGGATAACCTGCGGGCGATCGCTTTCTTGCAGTGCCGATCGCGCACTGCGTTCCAGGGCGGGGGGAAATTTCTGGCGGCTTCCGTCTTCCACTTCCTCACCCAAGGCCCAGGTGATGACTTGTGCGACGATCTCATCAGCAGCTTGAGACTGCGGAAACTCGGCAATTCCCGCCGCTGCTAAAAAATACGCCCGATAGGTATAAAATTCCGCTTCGATGTAGGGGTCAAACTTCTGCAAAGCATCGAGAAATTCTTCTTTGCGATCGCCTGGAATATCCTTTCGTCCGAACCACAGCAAAATCACCTCTTTCCAGTGGGGGTCGAAGATGCGATATACCCCCCGCTCCGGATCGAGAAAAAATCGCCAATCTTCTACCTGGTGGGCGGCAAAATATTCCTGTAAAATCGGATGCCAAAACTCGTACAACCACTCGTTTGGGTCTTCGTCCGGTTTCCGGACAAAACTTAGCAAGCCGATATCAATGGCTTGCTGAAATAGTTGGCGATCGGGTTTTTCAAGCTGTTTATATGCCTCAGTTTGTCGCAATTTAAACTGAGATTTTTCCGGATGCATGACTTCTAAGGCTAAATTGCCCAAGCCATCATTTAACTGTTGTCGTTCCCCGGCTGTCTGCTCGGACACTCCCACTTGGTTGAACTGGTAAATCGCCTCGATAAACTGTTCGTATAAAGCAGCTTTGGTTTCGGGCAAACTTCCCTTTTCAATTTGCCAAGTCTGACATAACACCCGCAAACAAATCGGGTTTTTGATAACTTCTCGCAACCGTTCTTTGCCTGGGGTTTCCAGTTCGGCTTTCAGACTATCGGCCAGGTTTTCTCGCTCTGCAGAAGGTCGATCGGCAGCAAACCACTGGTCGATAAATTGCTGAACTTGTTGCGGGTAGGTAAAGCCGGCAATCCGATAAATCTCGAAGTCTTCTACAACATTGGTGGGTTCTTGTTCCCACAGATTGGCGCGACAGGTCAGCACCACCCGGGCGGGTGCGATCCAGGACGTGAGTTGATTGGCAATGACCTCGAAGGGGGATTCTTTGCTGTTGAGAATTGGCATTTCGTCAAGACCTTCGAGCAATAGCCAAACTCTTTCGCTTTCAAACAGTTTGCGTAAGGCTGGTAAGGTCTGTTCGGTGACATTTTCTGCTCCACCTAAAACCTCTGGGAGCCACTTGTGTTCTAAGTATTCTTCCAGGGTATCCCAATCGCGATCGTTTAACTCTGCTAAAGGAATCCAAATAGGACAGGCGTGGGGTTGGTGTTGCACAATCCACTCTGCCATTTTTTGCAATAGCATCTGCTTTCCGCTGCCGGTTTCCCCCACGATCGCAATCCGGTGGTGAGCTTGGGGAAGTTGATTGTTGCTCCCTAATGTCCGTTGGAAAAATTCATCGTTACTACAGAAGTGATGCGGGGGAAGCACTTCCTCTGCATCTTCTATCTGTTCTGTAGATTCTGGGGAAAGGGAGGTTTCCGCCAAAGCACCGTAACGGGTATCGATTAAGGTTAAAGGGACGCAAAGATTACTATCCAGTGAAGCGGGGTTTTTGGGGTTTGGCGGGGAAGAAGAAGGGGTCGATAATGGCGCGATCGCTCCTTCGCAAATCGCGCGCCAATCGATTCCTCCCGGAAGTCCGCGCAATTCTTCCCAACTCATCGGTTCCGTGGCGGAATTTTGAAAGATAATTGGCAACCAAGAAGCATTGGGAAATTCCGATTCCAAGCCTTGCAATCGTTCCCGCGCTTGTCGCACCGCCAGATAAAAAGAGTTGTTGTTGCTAAAGGAGTTGAGAAATGTTTTGAGGAATTCTTGGGCGATGCGATCGCGCACCGGTTCTCGCATCACCACGGTTTGGGGAAGGTTGACTTCTTCCAGTTGTCGCGCTAAACCAATTCCATCGCAAGAGTTGAAAATCGCAATTTGCAATCCCCGGGCGATCGCTGCTTTTAAACCATATTTTACCTGGTCGAGGGTTAAAAACTCCGAGTCGTTAATGTATATCCGACCGATGCTATCGCCCACGGTTTCACTGTGACCTGCAAAAAATAAAATGTCCCAATGCTCTTCCCACAATTTTGTCGAGATTTCTTCCAGATTGGGCTGTTCCAGAAATATCGGTTCGAGCCAGGGAATGGATTCGAGGGCTTCTCGATCCGCATTCACATCGATTCCTTCACTATTGCCCAAGATAGCTAACAGTCTGACTCTATCTTTGTAGGTAGAGACGGAGTTGACCTTCACCCCACTGGAGTGATGGGAACTTAACACCACTTCCGCGTAGGGGTTCTCGTCAATTAACTCCCACAAATGCCAGGGAAGTTTTTGTAATTCCAGGCTTTCCGTTTTAATGATGATACTGACTTCATCATCCCCATCCGAGTCTTCTCGGTAATACAAGTGCTTCAAACAATTTTTTTCCAGGAGCGAGCATGAAGGGGATGCCAGCCATTGTTTGAAGGTTTCGCGAAAGGTTGTGGAAAGCTGGCTGCATTCTTGGTTAAGCTCTTCGGGAGTTCGGTCGATTTTAACGTTATGAACTTTTAGCGCTCGGGTGGCTACTCCGAGACCTAGATAGGTGTCGCGCCACTTCTGGTAAGCTTCTTTAAGCTGCGGGTTGGAAGGGAGGGTAACGCTGAAATCCTCCAGCACTCGGTTTTGATTTTCGTGTTTAATTTGGCAGACGATTTGCAGCCCCTCTGCAAGGGTGCCATGTATAGTCAGATCGGCGCGTTTTTTCGGCATAGGGCAAACAGGGAAGAGAGCTTCTGTGGCAATGATTTGCAGGAAAACGCTCGGTTAGCGCAAATCGCTGTCAAACGATAAAGGGTTCCACGACTCGGCGGGAATTTTGTTCTATTATAATGCTAAAGCGATCGCCTAACTCAGCGGTTATCTCAAATTGGATATTTTCTTTGGCTGACGATGCTTTAGCGCCGGGAATTTCGCGATCGCTTTCGTCGAGCAAGCGTACCTCTAACCCTTCTGGAAGCTGGGTACATCCTGGACTGGGCAATATCTGTATCACCAGGGTGACTTCCCCCGACTCCAGAGGCGAAATGGCGATCGCCAGTTCTACAGTCTCTGCATCTTCCCCGAGGGCGATCGTTTTCCGCCTCACCACCGCGCGATCGACACTGCGAAACGCCAGATTCGCTTCCGAAGTCCTCAACAACTCGTCCACCGACTCCCACACCGGGGCAAAAATCCCCTCCAACCATTCGCTCAAGCGCGTCGGTTCCCTTTCCTCCTCCGACACCGCGCTCACCTCCTGCACCGCAAATCCCCCTATTTCCGTCAGTTGTCCCGACTCGAATAAAGCTTGCATGCGCTCGAATCCTGCTTGAGAACCTGCAAATTCAATAACGATAGAACCTTTGGTTATTTTAATCATTTTTTGCGTGTCGTCTTCCGATAATTCTTGCACGAATTGCTCGAGCTTTTCTAATGTGTCTGTATTCAATTCATCTAAATCACCCTCAAGCGTCAAACACCATTTTTTTCGCTTGCCTTTTATACTGCGAACTTCTTTGACTTCTATATTGTTCCAGCGATCGATTTGAATAAATGCTCCGTTTTTCGATTGATTTCGGTTGGTTGAGTCATAAATTACAGTTCGTGGTATTTCTTCATAATCTTCCCCAGGCTTTTCCTCTAAATCTATCCCCAGATTGCTAAAGCATCGATCTAGGGTGGTCAGATTGACGCCTTCTTCTCTTTTGAGGATTTTAGAAACCGTATCCCGATTCAACCCAACCTCTACACTTAATTCGCTGATATTAACCCAATCCTTCAGATTGGCAGGCTTATCCTTTGCGTCCCCGAATTCACGATTGCCATCAGTGCCCTTTCTTAAGCAGCTTTCGGGAATCTTCTTTTTTAATTTTTGCAATCCCTTCTCGGTGAGTCGATAGCTGGGTTTAGGTTTAATCGCCATTTTTCGGGTTAAATTTGGACTTTACCATCGGACTTGCGATCGCCGAGCGGATTTCTTGACCCTAGTCCGGATCCTTTTGCGGGAACGGGCTGAAACCTCTATTCTATTGTTGCCCCTGAAAAACTGCCCGAACGCTTGAATCGCAACTCGTCGGTCTCTCGTCGAGATATCTAAGCTGGAAACCCGCGCCACTCGGTTTATAGTGCGTAAGGTTAAACTAAGCAATTCCGTCACCAGAACTACTCGTCTTCAGAACCGGACTTGAGACTTTCACCTCATCCGGCTCCT
>NZ_JAYFEQ010000625.1:0-4345 GCF_055795085.1 Phormidium sp. CCY1219
GGGGGCGAATTCCTCCCCATACATAAATGACAGGGGTTTCCATTCGCCCCCCTTACCAACCCCTAATTTTCGATGATTCTTCCCGGTTCTGCTGTTCGCGTTACAAATATCTCTGATATTTATTACGGCTTTCAAGGTCAAGTTCAACGTCTCAGCGATGGCAAAGCGGCTGTCCTGTTTGAAGGCGGCAATTGGGACAAGTTAGTGACGTTCCGACTCTCCGAACTCGAACCTGTTGATGCTAAAGCAGGTCGCCAAAAAGGAAAATAGTTGATTGGGCGATCGCGTGCCTTGTATCCCCCACGGCGCGCGATCGCCAATGTCTATTGTCAATCGTTCTGGAATTATGCGTCTCCCTCTTCCCCAATTCCCTCACGAAGACCGTCACCCCGACCACCTGGCGGAAGTGATCGAAACCGCAACTACTGAATTTTTAGCCCAATGTCTCGATTCCCAACACTTGCGCTTCCCGGTTATGCCCCCGTTTGGCAGTTGGGTTAAGTCGGTGGATGAAGAGTCGGGCAATCAGATTTATGCTGTGGTTTATCATGCCACCACGGCACCAATTGATACGGTTCACCGCGCTAGAGCGCTGGGCCTGTCGATGCAGGGATTGCGCGAGCAACAACCTCAGATTTTTGCTATGCTCAAAACTGAATTTCGCTCCGCGATCGTCGGGTTTTGTCCCCCACAAGACAATATGAATGGCGATCGCCAAACCAATGGCATCGTCCATCAATATATCCCCCCTCGCCCTCCGCAAATTCACCAAGCTGTCTATCGCTGTCAGTCCGAAGAAATCATTCACTTTACCCAACAGCTTGACTTCCTCCGCACCCTCCTCCAAGTCCCCGGCGCAGCCGTAGATGCCCTCACCGGTGCGGCAATTCGTCAGGTTTATCAGTTACGAATGGCCGATCGCGATTGGCTCGTCCAAGCTGGACGCGCCCTCAGTATCCTCCTCAAAGATGACTACGATCGCCTGCGAATGATTTTAAGCCAAATTCACCCTTAATTCACTGACAATCTGCCCTGTAAACGCCAACCAACTGACTTAATTTTTTACTTTAAATCTAAAGTTATTCCCAATAAATTGCACATCCAATTAGAGCATTTTGTAGGATGGGCAGGCACGAGAACTCAAAAGCATCCGCACCTCTAAAAGTGGCTCTGCCCACCCTACCATCTGCTACAAGCAATATTGTCAAAAATTGGGAGAATAAGCCGCAAAAAATACCCCCCTATCTATTTCGGCAATAATCTCAGATTATTTATCTGTTACCCCTAGCCAAAGCTTGACAAATGCTGGATTTTGTGCTTCTCCCACCGGGAAAGGGGCGTGACGCCTCAAATTGATGTTGCGAGACTCCCACCAATGGGTTGGAGGGCGTCACCTCCCCGAGGTTGGGTGACTGGGGTGCGGAATAAAAAAAGACTCAATAACCGTTACAATTTTTAACAATTGAGGCGGTTTCACCGAGTCGCCCGCTTTTTCAGTCTTGTAACGCTTAATCCCTTCATGCAATCATCCATGTCTCATCCAACGTACCGACCCCCCATCGGGTTGAACAATGGTCTCGCCATGACCCTTTACATCGCCCTAGTTGCCAACCGCAACTGGGAAAAAACCGTTCCCCATCCCGAACCGCCTTACCAGGAAACCATCTTTACCGGTGCGGGAGGCGTGCCGATTTATGGCTGGGTGGCCATTCCGGAGAATCCGCGCGGCACCATTGTAGCGACTTACGGAATTACCGGGGAACTGACGCAACAATGGTTTTTGCGAATCATGGGACGCAAAGCCTTTGCCCGGGGGTATGCAGTAGTGCTGTTTGACTGGCGCGCACATGGCAAAACCGGGGAATTGTCTCCCACGTTAACTTCCGATGGGTTATACGAAGGGGAAGATTTCGTGCGGATTGCGGCGAAAGCCAAAACAATGGGATGTCCCGCACCGTTTTGGTTTACCGGATATTCCCTGGGGGGACAACTGGCCCTGTGGGGAGTGAAAGCCGCCGGGACCGTCAACCGGTGGGGGTCAGACTTAGAGTTAGAGGAATCAGAACTCGCAGGCGGGGCGGTGATTTGTCCGAATTTGGATTCTAACCGATCGCTGTCTTATTTAGTGAAACAGCCATTTGGGAAGTATTTGGAGAAAGCGATCGCCAAGGAATTGAAAAAATTAGCTTGGCGAGTGCATGAAATTCACCCGGAGGCGATCGACCCAGGGGCGATCGCCAGAGCGAACAGTATTTGGGGCTTTGACAAAGAATTGGTCATCGATCGCTTAGGTTTTCCTACCGTAGAAGCCTACTACGATGCCAGTAGTCCCCTGCCTTTTTTATCACAGTTAGACAAATCCACCCTGATTTTATATGCGGCGGACGATCCGATGTTTCACCCTGGCGTCATTTCCGACTTAGAAGCCGCTTGTGCGGACAATCCAGCGGTGGAATTATGGTTAACCGAGTATGGCGGGCATGTGGGGTATTTCAGCAGCACAGCCACCCAACAGCAAACCGGGGATCCGGATCGGTGGTGGGCGTGGAATCGGATATTAGACTGGTGCGATCGCCGCGCCGCCGCCATACCCGCGCGATCGCCCGCCACTGCAGCGATCGGCAAATTGTCCGGCGTTACTGACCGATAAGCGATCGGCAACCCTTAACTTTCCACCGGGCCACAGATGCGATCGAGTGCCCGGAATCCACCCCACCGTTCCACGATTTTGTCATCGTATTCGTCTGCGACTTCGAGCACAGCATGAACCGAAGATTCCAGCTCTCTCTTGTCGCAGGTGGATCCGACAATCGTATGCTCGAACAGGATATCCCCTTTCAGGTCCACCCCAAACGCCCCAAAAATCATTTGCGAATTTTGCTCCAGCAGAAAGCGCATCAGATCCTCACTGATTTCGGTTCCAGTCACCACATAAGCGCGGTTATTAATGACCGCATCCTCTTCCCCCCAGGGTAAAATCAGCACTTCTACCAGGGCCGAACCCATGAACAGACCCAAACCCGGGATATCTTGGCGCGCACAGGGAAACTTGCCAAACAGTTCCTGCATCCACAACGCCACTTTGTTATAGCAGGCTTCTTGTGCTGCGGTTTCAAATTGCATTTTTCAGACTCCTTATCGTTGCACTAGGGCAGATAATAAGAGTTTTGTAGCATCTCGCCCGGTACCGTGACGCAATTTCGTAGTATTTCGCAACGTTTGAACAGCCCTACCCCCCTCAAACGCGGCTATCAAATCAACAATCGACAATTAACAACCCACAATATTGCCACCGTGGGCAGTATGATGTAAATCACAACCGGGCGGTGAAAGGTTTCACAATTTCTCTAGGTTTGCGATCGCACCCGTCTACTTACAATCAAGGAATAATAGAACAAGTCAAAACCCAAAAATCGGCTCTGCATCTCACCGAAAGAAACATTTTTCCCAAGGTTGAAACGATGAAATCCTTTACCCCCACCCACAAACTCATTGCCCCTGCCGGGGAAGAAATTCCAGTCATGTTGGTTTCCAACTGCCAAAATGTCCGCTATCAAGTGATTAGCGAGGTGGAATACGTAGAAGGAAGCCCCGCCATCTACGAATGGCATCCCGCTGAAGGCGTTACCTACCGGGGATGTCGATTAGAGGGATTAGAAATCCACCCGCAAACCGCCGGGAAATCTTTACCCGCCTTCAAACAAAAGCCTGCACGAGAGTCGGAATCCACCTGGAGCGTTGCTTGGGCATTGTAGGCACTTTCTCCATGCAAAAATTATAGATTTTCTCAAGATTTAACCAAACTTAATTCCGAGAAGAATTAGCAGGAAAAATATTATTTTGACTCCTTCCCCCCTGGGGGGAACCCCACCCGAAACTCCGCCTCCCCCGTTAATCCAGAGTAGGGTGGGCAACTGGTTGCCCACCCTATCGGTGGATTAGGTGCGGTTGTCCTGAACATTTTTCGCTCGGGATAAAGTGGTATCCCTAGTCCCCGAAGCAGACGCGCGCTTATCGCCTCTCTACAAGCGGGGAAATCAGAAACATCTCTAATATCAGTTTTGAAAAACGGTATTATAGCCTTTCTCAGATTGATGCGATCCGTAGCCGAATAGCATTACCGCGCTTGCACCTCCGAGGTGAAAAATTCTCTACCTTATTCATATGAAAATATTATAAATATGGCGCGCTCGCGATAGTTTTTTCACCGATGGGGTGCTACAGGATAAATAACCATTGCGCTAATCCCTATGTTTTTTTCCATCCCTGGAATTGGACTAGGGATAAATAACCATTGCGCTAATCCCTATGTTTTTTTCCCATCCCTGGAATTGGACTAAGGATA
>NZ_JAYFEQ010000626.1:0-8171 GCF_055795085.1 Phormidium sp. CCY1219
GGGCGAATTCCTCCCCATACATAAATGACAGGGGTTTCCATTCGCCCCCCTTACCAACCCCTAATTTTCGATGAAAACAACGACTCGCCACGACAATTAATGCGTAGCATGAGTCGCTGAGTCAATTCATGTATAGCTGTGAAGAGCGATCGGATCGGACAGTGAAACATACCCCCATCAGGGTCTTGAATAATCCAGACCTAAATCAGGAATATGACACGAGAGCGGAATTAGTCGAGCAACTCCTAGATATTGGTGCGGCCCTTTCGAGCACCTACGATCTCGGGGAGTTGTTAACCTTGATTTTGACAAAAAGTCGAGAAATTACCTGTAGCGATGCGGGCAGCGTCTATCTGGTAGACCGCAGGGACGAGGTACCCAAATTGTTATTTAAGGTAGCGCAAAATGCCTCTCGCCCGAACGTGTCCTTCCGGGAATTTGCCATACCCTTGACCCGTCAAAGCTTGTCCGGTTATGTGGCGCTGACGGGGGAAAGCCTCAACATACCCGATGCCTACAATCTGCCGCCCAACGTCCCCTATCAGCTCGAACAGAGTTTTGACCGAGATATTTCATACTATACCCGCTCTGTCATGGTACTGCCCATGCAAAACCGAGAAGGGGAAACCATCGGGGTCGTACAGTTGATCAATCGGAAGATCGAACCAGAACTGACGGTATCCGCAGACAATGCTCTAGAAGTCACCCAGCCCTATTCAGAATGGGAAGAACGAGTGGTGCGAAGTTTGGCTTCACAAGCGGCGATCTCCATTGAAAGAAATCAGCTACAAGAAAGTATTGAAAACCTGTTTGAAGGGTTTGTGAAAGCGTCGGTGCAGGTGATTGAAGCGCGGGATCCTTGTACCTATGGTCACTCGGAACGAGTAGCAGAACTAACCGTTCGCCTTTCGCAAGAAGCGAAAAACGTGACCTCCGGATCCTTGCGAGAGATCCACTTCAGCGATCGCCAAATTCAAGAAATTCGATACGCCGCGTTGTTGCATGATTTTGGCAAAGTAGGGGTTCCAGAAGCAATTTTAATCAAACAAAAAAAGCTCTATCCGGGTCAGCTTGAGGTGATCCGACACCGCTTCGCCTTAGCCAAGCGCACCCTGGAAATGGAATGCGCTCAAAATAAGTACAGGTATTTAATCGAACATCCAGCTCATCGACATCAGGAAACAGAAACAAGCTGCCCCCACTGTCAGGCGCTACAAGAGCGGGACAAGCAGCTAGAAAAAAGTATCGAGCATTTGGATAAGCATTGGAATTTGTTATTGGAGGCAAACGAGCCAAGGATTTTAGCCGAAGAGCCGCTAGCGCGCTTGCGGGAATTGTCTCAATACACTTATAAGGATGTAGACGGTCAGCTAAAGCCCTTGATTACCCCAGAGGAAATGGCTCAGCTACTCGTCACCAAAGGCAACCTAACGCCAGAAGAGCGTTTGTCAATCGAATATCACGTCACTCATACTTACGAATTTCTGAAGCGGATCCCTTGGACGGGGGATCTCAAAGAGGTGCCCACCATTGCCTACGGGCATCACGAAAAGCTAGACGGAAGCGGATACCCCAGAGGGTTAAGCCAGGCGGAAATTCCGATTCAAGCTCAGATTATGACCATTGCCGATATTTATGACGCCCTTACCGCAGGCGATCGCCCCTACAAGCGCGGATTGCCCGTAGAAGCAGCGATCGCGATCCTGCGCCAAGAAGCGGGGCAAAACAAAATTAACTCAGAATTTCTGGATTTATTCGAACATCGGCAAGTGTTTTCGGTATTGGGGCATAGTTTAGAAAAAGAAGTGGAGTTAGAAACAGCTTAGAAAAAAAAGGGTGCTGCCTAGGGGAGGGAGGATTCAGGGGAAACGCCAGGGAATGGCCGAGTGCCAGAGGGAAGCCGCGATCGAGATTCCATTTTCCACGGATGCGATCGCTCAACTCCGTAAAAATAGGGCGGAGGGAACAAGAAACCCGGGCACCGAGTCATTCCCGGGCAGTACATCCAGTAGAATAGAATCGCGGGACAGTGTAGCTTGCCGAACCCAGGAGAAAACCAGGAGCCAGAGTCGCCTCTGTGTCCAATAAAACCATTCATCCTCTCAGAGTGGATGAGTTATTTCACAGCAGTGGCGATCGCCGAGGACACAATAGAGCAGAAACGATTTCGCAGAAGGTTGCAATCTAAGTAAATCTGTTAATCTATAACAGAAGCAATCGGCGAGGGAGTGAATGACTCTATAATGAGTCCCAAGATTGTCGAACGTGGCTCAACGGGCAACTTCCCCTAAAGTCCCCCGAGGGGAGACGAAGAGACGAAGAAGCGAGTCGCCCAGCCGACAAGCTGAGTGCATGAGCCTCCAGATTGGAGGGGTCAACGCTTCGGAAAAAACGCGATCGGCACATCATCGGAGTATTCCACTCGCGGCAAACTGAAACGGTAGCGTACTCGAACATGTAAATGGGGGACTGAAGAAGAGTCAGTGGCTTTCAATACCTGTCGGTTCAGTGGCGAAGTGGAGGCTACACCCGTTGCCTGGGAAAGAGCTGTATAATAGCTCTCAATTTCCTTCTTTGGGCTTTCATCTCCGCCGGGGAAAACCGGGCAGGAGAGATTGGTCAAATTGTTTAGATAAAAGGTGTGAGGACAAGAGGGAAAAATGACTAAAGTATTGTGGAATTCTCTGTTGGTCAGTCCAGCAGTTTTAGGGGCGGTTTTAGTGGGAACCGCTGCAGCTCATGCGGCTGCACCCCTACCGAGCCAAGAGGCAAATCCCGCGAATTCAGCGATCGCGGAGGAAGCGCCCTTTCCAGAACTCGCAGAGGCGATCGCGCAAGCACGTGACGTGACCCCCTCTGTGGCGCAAACAGACAACTCCAATGTCTTAGAAAAGCTGAACCAGTACAGCCAGGAAGGAACTGGCAGCAACGTTATCGCTCAACCCGTCACTTCAGTGTCTCAGTTGAGGGACGTTCAACCCACTGACTGGGCCTTCCAAGCACTTCAATCCCTGGTAGAACGTTACCGTTGTATTGCTGGATATCCCGATGGTACCTTTCGCGGCAACCGAGCGCTCACCCGCTACGAATTTGCCGCCGGTTTAAACGCTTGTTTGGAACGAATCAACGAACTGATTGCCGCCGCAATCGAGAACATCGATATCGGCGATTTAACCGCCCTGGAAAGATTAGTCGAAGAGTTCTCCGCCGAACTGGCGACCCTGCGCGGTCGCGTGGACGCCCTAGAAGTGCGCGTTGCCGAACTCGAAGCCAATCAATTCTCCACCACCACCAAACTGCGGGGCGAATCCATCTTCGCTCTCGCCCTTTCTGAAGGAGGCAATAGCCTCGGCGGCGATACCGACAGTGGCGTGCAATTTGGCACCCGGACTCGCCTGAATTTCGACACCAGCTTCACCGGGGAAGATCTGCTCAGAACTCGACTCCAAGTGAATAATCTCGATGCCTTCTCCGGTACCAACACTTTCACGCCAGAAGGGGATCTGTGGTTCGGGGTGGGTCCTTATGACAATGGAGATACCAGCGTCAACTTAGACACTTTACTCTATGCCAGACAAATTGGTGCCGCCGATGTGGTATTTATGGCCAACGCCGGTGCGGCAGATGACTTTGCCAGCACCATCAACCCCTTAGATGGAGATGGTGGAAGCGGTGCCCTGTCGCGTTTTGGCACCCGCGCCCCCATTTACAACCTGGTTCGGGGAGCCGGACTCGGCTTGTCATTCGATGCAGGTCCTGCGGAAGTCAGCCTCGGCTACTTGGCGGAAAATGCAGGCGAACCTACCGAGCGCAATGGTTTGTTCGATGGCCCCTACGGTGCCCTGGCGCAAGTGGTGTTCAAGCCAGTTGAAGGCTTACAACTGGGTCTGACCTACGTGAATGCCTACCGCACGGACATGCAGACCGGTAGCCAATTCGCCACCCCGGTGGAATCTGTGGATCCGCCGGATGGTTTAACCACCATCAGCAACGCTTACGGCGCTCAACTCGGCTACGTGACCGGGGCCTTCTCCCTCGGCGGTTGGGTGGGCTTCACCAATGCTCGCATCCTCGACGAAGGGCTGAAAGGCGATCTGTCCATCTGGAACTGGGCCGTTACCCTGGGCGTGCAAGCCGGACCTCCGGGAAGCCAAGCCGGCTTAATCGTTGGCATGGAACCGAGAGTGACTGAGGACGACTTCGGTGGGGCGTTGGAAGACCCCAGTACTTCCATCCACATTGAAGGGTTTTACGAGTATCAGCTCACCGAAAACATTGCCATTACCCCGGGCTTTATCTGGTTGACAGCTCCGGATCACAACGACCTCAACGATGATGTGGTGATCGGTACCCTCAGAACCACGTTCCGGTTCTAGAAACAAGTTCCCCTCTCTTGTGGGGGCACCCCTGCCTCATCTGCTGCGATCGCGAGAGGGGGACTCTGGTTTCAGGAGTTCGGCTAAAGTTCAACTGAATGTAAAATTAAATATCGCGTGAGTGATAGTAAGCCCTTCCCCGAGGGCTTTTTTTGTTGGCTCTCTTAACCCAGCAAACTCCAGAGGAAAACCGGGGTATAATAAAATGAATTAGGCGATCGCTAGATGTCGCGGTCGGGAATGCCTGGAAATAAACCGTTCCGTCAGGGCGGTTGCCCCAAATCTGTGGGGAAATGTTTTAATTTGCAATTGCCTTAATTCAATCGCGATCGCATGGAAAATGAGGGCCGGGGGGCTTCCTGCGATGGGACCTACTGAGGCGATCGCGGTCTTGAACTACTTTATTTCCCCCCTTTCTATAAAAAAAGCTTATAACGAAGAATTGAGAACTGTGGAACTTTCATGTAAAAGTGAATACGCTCTGCTCGCTCTGCTGGAGTTAGCAGACCAATATCAGACAGGCGAACCGCTGCAAATTCGGCAAATAGCGGCTCAGCAAAATATACCCGATCGCTATTTAGAGCAACTCTTGGCTTCCTTACGGCGCGGGGGACTGGTTCGCAGTCAACGCGGCGCAAAAGGGGGCTATCTTCTCGCTCGCGAACCCTGGAAAATTACCTTACTCGAAGTTGTAAGTTGCATTGAAGGCTTGGAGGGTGCCGCCTCGGAAGAGGATGCCACCTCCAAAACCGTAGAAAGTGCAGTAGTTCGAGAGATGTGGCAAGAAGCAGTCGCCGCATCTCATGCGGTATTGCAAAACTACAGCATCCAAGACCTTTGCGAACAGCGCAATGCCAAGCAGCAGCTCGATATCATGTACTACATTTAGGCCAGGTGGGTTTGCGCTCCAAGCTACCCCAATCGGCATTAACGTTGAACACTAGAGAACAAACAACCCACAAATCCTATGCGTATTGCTCATAACATCACCGAGTTAGTTGGTCGAACCCCGTTAGTTCAACTCAACCGCATTCCACAAGCGGAAGGCTGTGTGGCTCGAATTGTGGTCAAGCTCGAAAGCATGAACCCCGCCGCCTCGGTCAAAGACCGAATTGGCGTCAATATGATTAATGTGGCGGAAAGTCAAGGGCAGATTACCCCCGGTGAAACCGTGTTGGTGGAACCTACCTCCGGGAATACCGGGATTGCCCTAGCAATGGCTGCTGCTGCGAAGGGGTATCAATTAATTTTGACCATGCCAGATACCATGAGTACGGAACGCCGTTCCATGTTGCGCGCTTATGGAGCGCAGTTGGAATTGACGCCGGGATTTGAGGGCATGAGTGGAGCCATTCGTCGGGCACAGGAAATCGTGGACAGTACCCCAAACGCTTATATGTTGCAGCAGTTTCGCAATCCGGCGAATCCGCAGGTTCATCGAGAGACCACCGGAGAAGAGATTTGGGCAGATACCGATGGTGAAGTTGATTTTTTAATTGCCGGAATTGGTACTGGGGGGACTCTGACCGGGGTTGCCGAAGTGCTCAAGCAAAAGAAGCCTTCATTTAAAGCGATCGCCGTAGAACCGACCAACAGTCCGGTGTTATCCGGCGGAAAACCCGGCCCCCACAAAATTCAGGGTATCGGTGCCGGGTTTATTCCCGAAGTGCTTAACGTGGACTTCATCGATGAGGTGATTGCAGTCAGCGATGAGGAAGCGATCGCCTACGGTCGTCGCCTCGCGCGCGAAGAAGGACTCCTCTCCGGCATTTCCTCCGGTGCCGCCCTCTGTGCCGCCATTCGTGTCGCCCAGCGCCCAGAAAATGAAGGCCGTCTGATCGTGATGGTTCAACCCAGTTTTGGCGAGCGCTACCTCAGCACCCCCCTGTTCCAAGATCCAGAACTGAGCGCCTCCCCAGTTCTCGCCAATCGCTAATCTCTTGTTCCGAAAATTGCCACTCAAAAAATAGCCCGCGTCGGCGGGCAATGTTTCGGATCGACGCCCTACCCTTCTAGGGTGCGGGGCTTTTTTCAATATAGCTGTCATTCCTACCTTTATCCCTCAAAGGCTAAACGCCTACACCTTCAAAGGTGTAGGCGTTTAATCGTCGCTCGCGAATTAACTAGAGCGGTTCTGCGCGCCGCACGGATAAAACGAATCTCAATCTAGAGAAACCGTTCTACCCGTTACCTGACGTGGATTACGGCAGCACATCATCAATGAACCGATTTTCCTGAAGTAATAACAGTTCGTTCAAATCCCGGAACTGTTGGTCGAAACTGCGGAAGCGAATGCCCGTATCGTTGCGGTACACCAGGTATTCCACAAACAGGACGCTACCATAGCGACCAAACTGAGCTGATTCCACCGTAGAACGCAGCAACAGATCGCCGATCGCTCCTTCATAGCGCAACACGAAGTTGGCGACTTCAGCTTTGAGGAGGTTAAAGACCTCTACCGCGTCAGCATTGTTCGGCGCTCGCGAGACCAGAGCTGCAAAATTGATGCTGTTGTAACCATCCGCCAGGGGAATTCCCGCTCTGCCAAAGGCAGTATTGGCGGCATTCAAAATCCCGAGAGTGTTAGGTCTCGCCAGAGCCGCTTGCACCAGAGGCGAGTTCAGTAATTGCCCCACGGGCACCCCTAACTGGTTGGAAAGCCCTTGCAAGAAGTTAAAGACTTCTGGACTGACGCCCGGTGGTATCCCTGGAGTTGGCGGCGTCGGCGGCGTCGGCGGCGTCGGGGTTGGCGGCGTCGGAGTTGGCGGCGTCGGCGGCGTCGGGGTTGGCGGCGTCGGGGTTGGCGTCGGCGGCGTCGGAGTTGGCGTCGGCGGCGTCGGAGTTGGCGTCGGCGGCGTCGGGGTTGGCGTCGGCGGCGTCGGGGTTGGCGTCGGCGGCGTCGGAGTTGGCGTCGGCGGCGTCGGTGTCGGCGTCGGAGTTGGCGTCGGTGTCGGCGTCGGTGTCGGCGTCGGAGTTGGTGTTGGCGTCGGTGGTGGTGCCACTGGCGTACCAATCGGAACCGCCGGCGTGATTGGAATCACTGGAGGCGGTGGCAGCACTGGAGAGACTGGAGATTGAGCCTCAGCCGGCTCTGTTGCTGCAATAGTTACTACAGATGCGGCAGCAGCCACGCCTGCAAAGAATAGGCGCGTTCCTGATGCCTTCAGTTTTGAGAATCGCTGTTTTCCGTTCATATTTACCACATCCCGCGAACAATCTTTACCCCAAACCAGTGGGGAGAAAGCGGTGCGGGTATAGCCGCTTTCTGTTGATAGTTTGCCCGGTTGCTTCTGGAGTCCCATTCAACCTAGAGGCAAACAATTCTGAGAGTATTTTGCTCGAGACGTCTACCATCTTAACCCACCCAGAAGTTAGGGAATTGGGTCGCGCTTTAAATATTTCTATAGCTTTGGCGCGATGGCAGAGTGAATATGGCTTACTCTGTGGTAAAAATGACACATTTCGCATTTCTACCGATAAGCAGTTAGCAAGTTAAGTTGCACTGAGAAAGAAAGGCACAGACAGTGGAGTGCTGCGAGGGGGCAGCGTTAAATCATCAGGGTGAAAGAAAAGTAGATTCCGGAGAGCTTAGCTATAAATAGGCGATCGCTTTGGTTAATCTTGGCCATTGGATGAATATCGGCGATCGCAATTGGGTGGGATGCTCCTAGTTTATGTTTTAATATTTTTTAACGGCAAGAACTCGCCGTTGTTTTTCCAATCATCAGAAATTAGGGTTGGTAAGGGGGAGAACGGAAACCCTCGTCATTTATGCGTAGGGAGGAGTTCTCCCCC
>NZ_JAYFEQ010000627.1:0-801 GCF_055795085.1 Phormidium sp. CCY1219
TTAGGCTGGTCAGGTGGTTAGAAGTACAAGCCCCTGGCTTTAGACATGGGGTTGGTTTCTACGGAGTCCCTGACGCTTGATTTTAAATTATCTGTCGCTGAGCCTCTGGAGGGGATAGGAAGTGGTTTGTGGTAAACTGTCCACCCTGTTCGGAGAGTAATGAGCGATCGCGAACAGAGGTAGAAGGATGGTTAATAAGGCAATCGCAGTTCCGACAAGATCCGCCACGCTCCTCTGGGGAGGTGGGTCGGCAGAACTGGCAGACGGGCCACCTGATTCCATAGAAAATGCTGTCAAATCGTTTTTAACGGCTAAATGTGAAATAACGGTAACTAAGGAGGCAAAAACAAAGCCTCTACCCTTAGTATTAAATATTTTTCGCGCTAAGATTGTCATCTGGTAAACAATCTTAACTTATTTTCTATTTTAGTTCGGACTCAAGGGAGGTGGCATGGGATGCCCCATGCAGTGTGGGGAGGAGAGCATCCTGGCAGGGGGAAAAGACCAAAGTTGGGGAGGGACAGAAGGTTAGGGTACATCAGAAACCGGATGTGGTGGGGGATGGGATATGGGAAGCGCATCCCACCAGGGTGGAGGTTTGGTAGAGGGCGAAACCGCGATCGAGAGAAGCGATGGAGAATCGAGAGCGGCATTGACTACTCCGCGCTCTAACGAGACGGGGATTCCCCGGAGGGATTTTAGAACTTCCGAAAAACGGACTCTGAGGCGAAGTCAAGTACGCCTCTATAGGTTGCCCGAAGGCTTCCCTTTACTGATTTTCGTTCAATCACCTTTT
Organism: Phormidium sp. CCY1219; assembly: GCF_055795085.1. NCBI lineage: Bacteria > Bacillati > Cyanobacteriota > Cyanophyceae > Oscillatoriales > Oscillatoriaceae > Phormidium > Phormidium sp. CCY1219. Next base: position 797 of record NZ_JAYFEQ010000627.1, read on the forward strand.
ATCTC
>NZ_JAYFEQ010000628.1:0-207 GCF_055795085.1 Phormidium sp. CCY1219
CATAGGGAAAGGCGCTGCGGGTGTACACTTCTAAGGCGGCTTGGGTGCAGCGAATGGCCTCCTCGATATTGTCGGCTTGCTCTCCCCGGATGCGGTTATTGTAGGCAATCGCCAAGTTATTTTGAGTCGTTGCCCACTCATAGGGAAAGGCGCTGCGGGTGTACACTTCTAAGGCGGCTTGGGTGCAGCGAATGGCCTCCTCGATAT
>NZ_JAYFEQ010000629.1:0-7480 GCF_055795085.1 Phormidium sp. CCY1219
ATTGGGTATAATGAACCCGAGGGGGCAGGCAGGGCGCAAAAGCAATGCTTAAATTGCTTAAAAGCGCTGCCTGCCCCCTCGAGCTTCACCTTCTATTATAACAGATAGAATCCGCTCGAGCGCAATTTTCTCAAATCCCGATGGAGAACCACCGCTGGTCACGACAAGGGGCGGGGACGGGGAGTCCCCGGTATCCTGTGATAGAGCGGCCCTTAACCCGACACCGTGCCCGTCACCGGAGAACTAGCACTGGCAGAGGATTGGATGGGAATGCGACCTGCCAGATAAGCCAAACGTCCGGCGGACACCGCTTGCGCCATTGCCCGGGCCATTGCCACCGGATTGCGAGCCAAGGCGATCGCGCTATTAATCAGCACCAAATCTGCCCCCATCTCCATTGCCTGCGCCGCCTCCGAAGGCACCCCGATGCCGGCATCCACCACCACCGGAATCTTAGCATTGTCGATAATCAACTGAATATTTGCCGCCGTCGCGATGCCCTGACCGGATCCAATCGGCGACCCCAAAGGCATCACCGTGGCACAACCCACCTCTTCCAAGCGCTTCGCCAATATCGGGTCTGCATTAATATAAGGCAAGACTGCAAACCCTTCTTTCACCAATTGCTCAGCCGCCTGCAGGGTGCCGATGGGATCCGGGAGCAAATATTTCGGATCCGCAATCACCTCTAACTTGACAAAATTATTGTCCTCTTGTCCCAGCAGTTTTGCCATTTCGCGGCCTAATCGTGCTACTCGAATAGCATCCTCAGCAGTTTTACACCCCGCCGTATTGGGCAGCATCCAGATTTTATTCCAGTCGATCGCCTCCGCCAACCCTTCATGGCCCGGTGCATTGGTCTGCACGCGACGCACCGCCACCGTAACGATTTCGCACTCGCTGGCGAGAATGCTCTGCTGCATGTCCGCAATCGAGCGATATCTTCCAGTTCCGGTCATCAAACGAGAGCGAAAGCGGCGATTGGCGATCGTGACCGGCGCATCCAACTCATCTAGAAGGGACAAGGTAGAATTGCCATTTTGCTGCGGGGCGATCGCCGTAGCATGAGTGAGTGAAGGCATAGTAGAGTTCCCAGGAGTAGCAGATGAGGAATAAAAACGCTCTTCGCGAAAGTGTTCCAACAAGGGGTCGAAATTTTGATTGGCGATCGCCTCAGCAATTAAAGAAGCGCTAATTGGTGCCAACAAAATCCCATTGCGATAATGACCCGTTGCCAAGGTTAAATTTTCAATCCGACTCGGACCGAGGATAGGACATTCATCCGGAGTAGCCGGGCGAAATCCCCACCAAAACTCCTCAATTGGGTAATCCTTCAGGGTCGGATAGAGTTTCGTAGCGCGGGACAACAGCGCTTGCATGCCTTCCGGGGTATTTCCCGAAGTAAAGTCCACCGCTTCACTGGTTGCGCCGATAACAATTTGGCCATCGCGACGGGGGACGATATAGGTACTCGGACCATACAACACCCGCTGTAAGCGCGGTTGAGGAGTAGAAGTCCCTTGCGGCACCCGGACCGAGAGCATTTGACCCTTAATCGGAGAAACCGGAATCGGCAATAAATGATTGCTCCAAGCGCCGGTAGCGAGGACGTAATGACCGCCGTGTAACTCCCCGGCGCTGGTTTTCAGGGCGATCGCCTTTCCGCGTCGCTGCACGATCGCCTCCACACTGACCCCTTCGCGCAATTCAATTCCTAACTCTTGCGCCGCTTTTTGCAATGCTTTACCTAAAGCGCGGGTATTCACTTGTCCGTCTTCCGGAAACCACCACCCGCCGATCGCCTCTTCATCCAATCCCGATTGATGCAGATCCAGTTGGTGTTTGTCCAACCAATAGGCGGGACAGTCGGGGGAGGGGTGCGAATTGCCCGGGGGTGGAGCTTCATAAACCGGGGCGATAATCCCCGAGGGCCAATAACCCGGATCGATTCCGCTCAGGTCTTCCAGTTTGCTCGTCCAGTCCGGATAGAGCGCCCGCGATCGCAGGCATAAATCCAGCAAAGGACCCGGGGCGATCGCTTCCGCTTGGGGGGCGAGCATTCCGGCGGCGGCTAAAGTAGCGGCTTCGTCAAACGAGCGCGAACAAACCGTCACCGACAGACCTCTTAATTTTAAATCAATGGCAATGGACAGACCGATAATCCCACCGCCAATAATTACAACGTCACGTGCTGTATTCATCAAAAATAAACGTTTACTGCTAGATGTGGCTGAGCGCGAGTCCAGACAATCCCAAAGATTCCGTTAATTCTCGGCCTCTCGGCGCGAATTTATAGTTAGATCGAGTTCGTCGGGATTGCCGCCCAGGTAAGGGGTGAGTTGAGGAGGGTTGCCCATCTCTGGCGCACTGGGGAACCCATGTTCTCGCCCCAGAGGGGGGAATTTCCCACCCCTGGACCGCCTAGGCGACGGACAAACCATAAAGAAATGCTGACAATTCATCGGCAACCCCACGGCGATCCCCATCGGCGAGAACCCACAGGTGAGTCCCTTCAAGTGGTGCTGTCTTGGGGAGATGGGGCATCTGGCGTCCAGAGAATGCGCTCTCCTTGTCCCCAAAAGCCGTCATATTTTGTAACCTTCAGATCGCCGAGGACTTCGGTTTGGCAAGCCAAACGCAAATTTTTTGCGGGAGAATGAGGAGGGAGCGATCGCCGGGTTTTGTCGCGCCAGTTGGGGGGTGAAACTTCTCCATCCACCGCAACGGCGCAAGTGCCACAAGTACCGATTCCCCGGCAATTGATAAGTTTGGCCTTGCCATTGTACAACTCGATGCCGGCATTGAGTAAAACTTGACGCAGATTGGCACCCTGGTCGCATTCGATGGTTTTTCCGAGCGCTTGTATTGTTGGCATTCGTCTTATTTCCCAACCGTACCTTTATCTATTTTGACATTGGCAGGGCAATGCGATCGCCTCAGAGGCGATGGAGGTTTTCCGCGCCCCATGAATTTCTCGACACTGAAGTATCAACACAGAGGCATTATGACTACAGACAACGCAAATCAAATTTGGATTTACGACACCACCTTGCGAGATGGATCGCAACGGGAAGGGCTTTCTTTGTCGATTGACGATAAATTGCAAATCGCCCATCGGTTGGATAGGATGGGCATTCCATTTATTGAAGGGGGATGGCCCGGTGCCAATCCCAAAGACGTACAATTTTTCTGGCGGGTGAAGGAAGAAGCGCTACAGAATGCGGAAGTGGTGGCGTTTTGCTCCACCCGTCGTCCCGGCATTCCGGCGGCGGAAGATTCCATGTTACAGGCGATTTTGTCTGCCGGTACCCACTGGGTGACGATTTTTGGCAAGTCCTGGGATCTGCATGTTACCGAAGGACTCAACACCACGTTAGAGGAAAATTTGGCGATGATTCGCGACACGATCGCCTATTTGAAAAGTCAGGGGCGCAGAGTGATTTACGATGCGGAACATTGGTTTGATGGGTTCAAGCAAAATCGCGCCTATGCCATGCAGACCCTGGAAACGGCGATCGCTGCAGGTGCCGAGTGGGTGGTATTTTGCGATACCAATGGCGGCACCATGCCCCACGAAATCAGCGAAATCGTCCGATTTGTACTGAACACCGTACAGAAAACCCCGAATGCTTCGTTGCGCTTTGGCATCCACACCCACAATGACTCGGAAACTGCAGTGGCGAATGCCCTCGCGGCGGTAATGGAAGGGGTGGAAATGGTCCAAGGGACGATGAATGGATATGGAGAACGTTGCGGGAATGCGAATTTATGTTCGTTAATTCCGAATCTGCAACTGAAGCTGGGGTATTCCTGCATTGAAGAGGGTCAACTGGCGAAATTGACCGAAACCAGTCGATTTGTCAGCGAAGTGGCAAATTTGGCCCCCGACGAACATGCGGCGTTTGTGGGATTGTCTGCATTTGCTCATAAAGGGGGGATTCACGTTTCTGCAGTGCAGCGCAACCCGGTGACTTACGAGCATATTGACCCGCAACGGGTGGGGAATCTCCGCCGAATCGTGATTTCAGACCAAGCGGGGATGAGTAATGTGTTGGTGAAAGCGCGGAATTTTGGGTTGGATTTGAATAAGCACGATCCTGCCAGTCGGGAAATTTTGCAGCGGTTGAAAGAGTTGGAAAATGAGGGGTATCAGTTTGAGGGGGCAGAGGCGAGTTTTGAGTTGTTGATGCGATCGGCATTGGGCGATCGCCCGCAGTTTTTCCAGATTAAAGGCTTTCACGTTCATTGCGAGCAATTGCAAGGGATGACCAATGCCCTCGCAACGGTAAAACTGGCGGTGAATGGTCAGGATATTTTGGAAGCTGCAGAAGGCAATGGGCCGGTTTCTGCCCTGGATGCGGCATTGCGAAAAGCATTGCTGAATTTTTATCCGGTGTTGGAGCAATTCCAGCTTACGGATTATAAGGTGCGGATTCTCGATGGCGCTGCCGGCACTTCTGCGAAAACTCGGGTGTTGGTGGAGTCGAGTAATGGATCGCGCCGCTGGACTACCGTGGGTGTCTCCACCAATATTATCGATGCATCTTATCAAGCGGTAGTGGAAGGGTTGGAATATGGCTTGATGTTGCAAAATCATCCCGCCCAAGCACCGGTAACGGCTTAGCTTTGCCAGGGGTCTTGCCTTGGGGTGGAAATTCTTTCCCCCAGGGCGTCGGTCCTCACGGGTAGGGTGGGCAACTCGTTGCCCACCCTACAGGTAATTTTGGTAATTTAAAACATTTATTTTGCAACGTTTAAGCAGTTAATTAATCTCGTAAATTTGCGGGTTTACCTAGAATAATACTCGCCTTGAAATCGGAACGATACAGTGGGTAGGGAAATATCGAAATCGAGGTTTTTTCGTCCCGGTTTACCGTTGTAATGGCGTAATTTAGGGTCACTGACAGGATGTAAATCCGGCATTAATGTTGCCCGATCGCTTCGGAACGGCTATTCCGAGGGTCGCACGGCGGGATAACAATCGCTTGACCTGTATCGGCTAAATGTTTTGGGTGTTTTTATGCAATTTAAGTGTTTTAATTGCCGAGGGGTGGGGAACCTGAAAGGTGGCTTTCAGGGAAGGGATGAACATTTCAGGCAAAAACTCTGGGGGTTGGCCGATTGACTTACTTAAGTGATATCATTAAAAAAACTTGAGGAAAGGGTGGAGCATGAGGAGAGACGGAGAGGTTTGCAGGGGGGAGGACAGGTCAATCTCAGGGTTCAGTGGCAAAGCGGAAAGGGAAATTGAGAATAGAAGTTGCGAGGTAGGGGGAGGGAAGGTTTTGGGGGAGCAAACCGTAGGGGAGGGACAGTGGCCGCGATCGCCAAGCCACGGGTTACAAAGGTGAGGTTTGATAAAAAATGAACAAAAACTCACATATTTGCATCTAAGAAAACCAGAATTGTTGTTAACACAGAGAACTGTTGTGATTCCCGAAGAGTTTCTCAAAGCCGTAACCGCCGATCGCGGCGTATCCGAATCGGAAATGGAAGTATTGTCCCAGGCGTTACATGGCTCCTCGATCGCCGCGATCGCCAATCATCTCGGCATTCGCCCAGAAGCGGTCCGCAAACGCCTCGGAGAAGTGTACAAAAAATTTAAAATCGGGGGGGCAGGGCCGGGAAAAATGGCCAAATTGCAGCAGATTCTCGTCAGCGAGTATCAACACTCCCAAGCTGACAACCTCTTCCCCACCGGCGGCACCCACAGCGGATCCCTGGGCAGTCAAGAGCGCTACGACTGGGGCGAGGCACCGGATGTGTCCATTTTTTACGGTCGATCGCGGCCACTGGCAACCCTGCAAAGGTGGATCGTGGAAGAAAACTGCCGGATGGTGGCCATTTTAGGCATGGCAGGCATTGGCAAAACGGCACTTTCGGTGAAATTGGCTCACCAAATTGCCAAAGAATTTGATTGCGTTTTGTGGCGAAGCTTGCGCCATGCGCCACCGCTGAAAGACCTGTTAGATAACTTACTGAAATTTCTCTATTTCCGTCACAGCGGACATCCCCCAAATGTAAACGAGAAAATTTCCCATCTGCTCGAATACTTGCGCCGCTACCGCTGTTTGTTAGTTTTAGATAGTGTGGATGCGGTGGGACAACCCGGAGAATTGGCCGGCCACTATCGCCCCGGGTATGAAGATTATGGGGATTTGTTCAGACGCCTCGGGGAAGAGCCCCATAAAAGTAGCTTGGTGATGACCAGTTTAGACAAACCCACCGAGATTGGATTGCTCGAAGGCAAAACCCTTCCGGTGCGGTCGTTTCAGTTAAAAGACCTTAATCCAGAACAAGCGCGGAAAATTTTGCAAGCCAAAGGGTTGTATGAAAGCAAGGCGTGGGAAACACCGATCGAACTGTATCGGGGGAATCCTTTGCTGCTCAAGATTGCAGCCACTTCAATTCGGGAATTGTTTGATGGGAATACGGCTTTGTTTCTCAAACATGGCACCTTAGTGTTTGGCGAGATTCACGCTTTACTCGATCGCCAGTTTCAGCGCTTGTCTGAGTTAGAAAAGGAAATTCTATACTGGTTGGCGATCTCCCGTCAACCGATTTCCCTGGAACGGTTGCACGAGGATATGTTATTGCCGGTGTCGGTGCAAGAATTGTTGGAGGCGGTGGCGTCTTTGGGGCGGCGATCGCTACTCGAAAAGATTTCGGACAACGAACAAGCGGAGTTTTCGGTGCAACCGGTGGTACTCGAATACGTGACCCAAGAATTCGTGGCCCGGGTGTGTGCGGAATTACACGAAGTTTTTGAAACGAAAAAACCGGAGAAATTTGTGGTATTTCGCTCTCACGCTTTGACCCAACTGGAGGCTAAACCGGAGATTCAAGAAGAACAACAGCGCTGGATTCTCAAGGCGATCGGCGATCGCTTGCGGCGAAGCTTTAAAAGCGACAGTCGCATCGAAGGCTATCTGTCTCAAATCGATACCCTTTTGCAAGGAGAACCCCCCCTGGAAGTGGGCTACGCCAGCCACAATGTAAAGAGTTTGCTCGGGAAAAAGGGCGAACTCCCTGAGCAAGGGTAATACTCCCCATCGCTCAATATAAGGAGTTAACGGACACTCGCCCTCCAAAGCAGTTTAAGTTCTTGAGGGTGAGTGACTCGATGGAAATGGGGAAACTGGGGATGGGGGGTTGGTGATTGGTCCTCGGTGATGGGTCATTTGTGGTTGGCGGGATATTTTATCTGGGTGTGAATCTCGAAACGCGCCACACCCGCAACGCGCCACACTCAGGTGGGGCGAGATAAAATGCGATCGCCAAAGGCGGGGTAAGGTAAATGCATCAAGGGTAGCTTGCTCGATTCAGGTTTTTTTGTGGATTAAAATTTGGGGCAAGTTTGTTTAAATATGGTACGCTATGCCTCGTGATTTAAGTCTAACAGGCAGTCAGGAACCCCATCCCTAAAGGGAGGGGCTTGGTAAGACTTTATTTTCCCAAGCTCACCTGACCAGAAGACCAG
>NZ_JAYFEQ010000630.1:0-14211 GCF_055795085.1 Phormidium sp. CCY1219
CTTAATGGTTATTTCGCCAATAGTCCAATCTCGGGCTGGAAAAAAACCATTGCGTTGGCTTAATGGTTATTTCGCCAGCAGTCTAATCCCGGGTTGAAAAAAAACTAGGTTCTACCGAACCTGGTATGTAAAATCCTCGCGCATCAGACAGGAAAACACTTGCTACGAGAGCGTTTTAGGCCAGCCTTGCCTGTTCTTGATAAGGAAAGAAATTAGCAGAGGATTCAATATTGCTGCTGGCAAAGGTTTGATTGCGTTTTTGGCTGCAACTTTCCATAGTAAGTTCGGTAGAACCTTATTTTATAATACGACTCTATAGGTGTCAGTTAAACGCAAACATGCCATGATTCCAGATATTCGCGATTTTTATCGCGCCACTAACCCCGATAAAGCGCTGGTGGTAGCCAATGCTGAGGATAAAAAATATTATATCGATTTTGCGGCGGTGCGCGGCGGCGACACGATCGAGAAACTGAAGAAAAAAATTACGTTTTTCGACCTAGATAAACCCACTTTTGCCTTATTTATCGGACATATTGGCTGTGGAAAATCTACCGAACTCCTGCGGCTGAAAATGGAATTGGAAACTGAGGGATTTTATGTGGTGTACTTTGAGTCCAGTGAAGACTTGGAATTAAATGATGTGGATACGGTTTATGTGTTGGATCGCCCGTCGCATCAGTCAAAGTTTGGACAGTATTACCTTGGAGGAACCGAAGAAACTCAAGGAATTGCTGCAAGGTGCATGGCGGGTTTTCAATGCCGAAGTTACCGGGGTGAAAGGCAAAATTCCCGGTGTGGGAGATGTGGGAATTAGCGGTGACGGGAATAAGTTTACCCTAAGGTTGGGAATTGGCGAAATTACCGCGAAAGCGAAAGATGATGCGAAGCTGCGGGAGGGACTGAATCAGTTTTTAGGGCCGCGAAAAACTCAGTTAATCGAGGCGATTAATACCGAATTGCTCGAATCGACAATCGCCAAATTAAAAGCGCAAGGCAAAAAAGGATTAGTGGCGATTGTGGACAATCTCGATCGCATCGATAACCGTGCCAAAGCTTGGGGAAAGCCGCAACAAGAATATCTGTTTGTAGACCAAGGGGAATATTTTAAAAAGTTGCACTGTCATCTGGTGTACACCATGCCCTTGGCGCTGAAGTTTTCTAATAGTTATGCCAATCTCACTCAGCGATTTGACGACCCAAAAGTGTTGCCAATGGTGCCAGTGCGATCGCCCGCCAGGAATAACCATGAAGGGGGGATGAAACTGCTGCGACAAATGGTTCTGGCGCGGACATTTTCCCACTGGGACGAACAACAGCGGTTAGGGACAATTCCAGGATTTTTGAAAGTGCGGAAACCTTGGATAGCCTGTGTCGAGTCAGCGGGGGTCACCTGCGGCATTTGCTAAAATTATTAAATGCCTGGATTATGGAGGAAATGCAATTTCCTTTGGGTGGCGAAACCTTGGAACGGATAACTGTGGACTGTCGTGTAGAACTGGAACGAGAAAGAAAGCAGCGCCTGCAGACCCAGGAGGAGTTAGAACAAACGAAACGGGCAAAGCAAAGATTAGAGGACGAGAATCAGAAAGCAACCCACCGAATTCGCATAGGCACCGGCATTTTTACTGTTTTCTTAATTGCTGCCGGAATCGCTGACGGATTCGCACTGAAAACCACTCAAACCCTAGGGGAATCCCGAGAGGGAACGCGCATCGAACGCCAAGGGTTGAATGCTCTGCGAACATTTGAAGTGTACTCCATCGATGGATTGGTTTAAGCGATCGCTGCGGGGCAAGACTTAAAGGTTCTAGCGGGAGACAAGCGTTCCCTCGCCAACTATCCCATTATGAGGCCAATGGTCGCATTGCATGCCAAACTCCTTGACATTCGGGAGCGCAATCAACTCCAGCATTAGAATAGGGTCAATAGCGCCAGTTTCAGGCCCGACGCGGCGGGCATCGTCACTACCTCAGATGACAAAACCGCCCGGGTGTGGAACCGCTGTGGCAAGCTGGTGGCGCAACTCACCATCAGGGTGCGCTCAACAGCGCCAGTTTCAGCCAGGGCGGCGAGTTTCCGCAAGGCGTTGCGGTGGAATCCCCAGTTAGATTTCGATCCGGAAGTGAAAGCGCAGCAGCTTGCACGGGAGTAGGAGTTATTGGTTATTGGTCATTGGTCATTTGTTCGTAGGTCTGGTCATTTGCGATCGCGATTCCGTTAAATTAGTCCGCGTAGGTGGGCTAGGTTCGTTTACCACACCCTTCTAGGGTGCGGGGCTTTTTTCCCATGAATCGGGTGGCGGGGTTGCTGTGTCACCCCCGGCGGTTATTTGTCTGATGTGCCACGAATCGGGTGGCGGGGGTTACGCACCCTACGCTTGAACCAATGACCAATCACCAATGACCAATCACCAATCACCAATCACCAACCAATTGGGTGGCGGGGGTCACGCACCCTAAACCTGAGCTTTTTCGATATAGACCATTCGGGTCTGGATGGTAATTCCTGTAGTTGGAGAAGTCCATCCCTGGATAAAATAATCCTCTTTGGCGTGGGGGAAGTCGAGTTGGGAATGGTCGTAAACTGGCACAACACAATTGCGTTTGTACTCTTCTGTCACCTGGTCGAGACTCAAGAGAATTGACTGGCGGGCAATTCGGTCAATATGGGCGATAACGGGGTGGATATTTTTAACGCACAGCAAAGAACTTAACGCCAACACGAAGTCGTATGAACGATTTGGAAGTTTGGGAAGGGCTTCTTCAACGGGTTCGTGAATGATGGTATAGCCTCGCTGGGCGGCGCGCTCGAGCATATTGTGGGAAACGTCAATTCCCGTATAGTCAAATTCTCCCGGAAGTAACTCTTTTAACAAACCCGTTCCACAGCCGATATCGAGAATGCTACCTCTCGTCGAGGGAACGTACTTTTGAAAAAGTTTAGCCCCTTCATCAAGATGGCGAGCGTCAAATTTAGGAGATTTTACAGCCTCGTCGTAGGTGGAGGCAAACCTATCGTAAAACTCCTCAGCAGAGGTTTTAGTCGGCATTTTTATTTATCCCAGATTTTAATTAATACGATCGCATTATAGAGACAAGAGAGACAATCAGCAAGCAAACCTGGGCGATTTTCAACCTCAAGACAACCGGAAGGCACTCTGATGGACGCACAGGCTGATGAGAATTCTAGGGAAGAAGAATGGGCTAATAATTCTGGAATGAAATTGTCCACCTCTGTCATTTGTTATTTGTTATTTGTGATGGGGATTCCGTTAAATTAGTTTGCGTAGGTGGGGTTTGTTCGTTTACCACACTCTTCCAGCGGGGGTGGTGCTGTTTGTTATTTGTCATTTGTCATTTGTCATTTGTCATTTGTTATTTGTTATTTGTGATGGGGATTCCGTTAAATTAGTCCGCGTAGGTGGGGTTTGTTCGTTGACCATGCCCTTCCAGCGGGGGTGGTGCGTGACCCCCGGCGGTTTTTTTGATGTGCCACGAATCGGGTGGCGGGGGTCACGCACCCTACGCTTGAACCAACAACCAATGACCAATGACCAATGACCAATGACCAATGACCAACAACCAATGACCAATGACCAATGACCAATGACAAAGGACTGAGGACAAATGACCAATGACCGATTCTTGGGATAATTTGATAGGTAATGCTGGAAAGTCCTAGAAAATAGAAATGACTCATTCCACGGATATTCTGACGTTGGCGCGCTGGATGGCGGCTGATTTCAGCAATCAAGAACAAGCGATCGAAAATCCGCCGTTTTTCGCCCACATTCGGGTCTGTATGCGACCTTTGCCCTATTCCCTGGTGGATGGGGTGAGTCTTTATTTAGAACAAGCTTATGATTACATGCTCCAGACTCCCTATCGGGTGCGGGTGTTAAAGTTAGTGCCGGTGGGCGATCGCATTCACATCGAAAACTACAAACTTGCTTCGGAAGAATCCTTTTACGGGGGGGCGCGCGATCCGGTGCGCCTGCAGGGGTTGACCCGGGAAATGCTGGAAAAAATACCCGGTTCGACATTCATCACCGAATGGACGGGAAACAGCTTTAAAGGCAAAGTGGAACCGGGAAAAGGATGCATTGTGGTTCGCAAAGGCAAAACCACCTATCTCGATAGCGAATTTGAAATCGATCCGGAGATTTTTACCAGTCACGATCGCGGCAGGGATCCGGAAACCGACGAGCATGTTTGGGGAGCACTTGCCGGTCCATTTGTGTTTACAAAACGGTTAGCCAGTTTTGCCTCGGAGGTGCAATCAGGTCCGCAAGCAAATTAACCCGCCACTCCCTTCCGGGGAAATAGGGTGGGAGAGTGGGATTTGCAGCGGGGGGTGAGTTGCCAGAGCGATCGCAATTGCGATCGCCAATCCCCCCAGCGATCGGGGAATTGTTAACTGGAATACACAGCAGGGGTGGGGGTAACGATAAGTAAAGCTGATAATTTTGGGCGAGAACTTACCCAATCGTTAATTCTCGGGCGATCGCGCCGGTCAACTGCAGGGGGAAAAAACAGCAGTTTTCCCGCATCAAACCCCCACCCTTCAAGGGCGATCGAACCCCATGCAACTTAGAGAATCTAAATATGTCATGGGGTACACAAACCTGATAGAGTTACCGAGTATTGGCAAGCAAAAATCATCAACTTATGAAAGTTCTGGTTATTGGTGGTGACGGCTATTGCGGTTGGGCAACCGCACTTTACCTCTGCTCGAGAGGTTACGAAGTCGGAATCTTAGATAGTTTAGTGCGTCGGCACTGGGATTCGCAGCTATGCGTAGAAACCCTCACCCCGATCGCACCGATTCAACAACGGCTGCAGCGCTGGAAGGATATCACCGGCAAATCCATCGATTTATTTGTAGGCGATATCACCGACTACAGCTTTCTGAGCAAAGCCCTGCATCAATTTGAACCCCAAGCGATCGTTCACTTTGGCGAACAGCGATCGGCCCCCTTCTCCATGATCGACCGGGAACATGCCGTCCTCACACAAGTGAACAACGTCGTCGGCACCCTGAATCTGCTCTACGCGATGAAAGAAGACTTCCCAGAGTGCCACCTCGTCAAACTGGGAACGATGGGCGAGTACGGTACACCAAACATCGACATTGAAGAAGGTTATATCACCATCGAACACAACGGGCGCAAGGATACCCTACCGTATCCCAAGCAACCGGGCAGCTATTATCACTTAAGTAAGGTTCACGATAGCCATAACATCCAATTTGCCTGTAAAATCTGGGGATTGCGCGCCACGGACTTAAACCAGGGCGTGGTGTACGGCGTTCTCACCGAACAAACCGGCATGGATGAGATGCTAATCAACCGCCTCGACTACGATGGCGTATTTGGCACCGCCCTGAACCGCTTCTGCATTCAAGCCGCCGTAGGCCACCCCCTGACGGTGTACGGGAAAGGCGGACAAACCCGAGGATTCCTGGACATTCGCGACACCGTGCGCTGCATCGAACTGGCGATCGCCAACCCCGCAGACGCCGGCCAATTCCGGGTCTTCAACCAATTTACCGAACTCTTCAACGTCGGCGAGTTAGCCATCAAAGTCAAACAAGCGGCCATTTCAATGGGACTCCATGTGGAAATCAACCACCTCGAGAACCCCAGAGTCGAACTCGAAGAACACTACTTCAACGCCAAAAACACCAAACTGCTCGACTTAGGCTTACAACCCCATTATCTCTCCGACTCCCTACTCGACTCCCTGCTTAACTTCGCCATCAAATACCAGCACCGCGTGGACAAAAATCAAATTCTGCCAAAAGTCTCTTGGCGTCGATAGCACATTTCCGACAAAAAAGCAAGGAGTTTCGCGGCGCGATCGCCAAGCTCCTTGTGCCACAACCCCGACACCGGAGCGGAAGAATAGCGGCCTAAAAAACCCCCTCCAACAGCCACCTGGAGCGGGGTTCCACCCCGGGGCAAATCTCGCCACTGGCGCGAAGATTTCCCCCATTCCCGGGCGAAACTGCTCCCGAACCCCAAAAAAAACCCGAGAACGGCGATCGCACTAACGCATTCAAAATTCAAAAATGAGAATAGCGCTTTTTACCGAAACCTTTTATCCCAAAGTCGATGGCATCGTCACGCGCCTGTGTCACACCGTCGAACAACTGCAACGCGCTGGGGATGAAGTGCTAGTAGTCTCCCCAGATTACGGCATCAGCGAATACAAAGGGGCAAAAGTTCATGGAGTCGCCGGTTATCCCTTACCCCTTTATCCCGAACTAAAACTGGCATTTCCCACCCCCTCCTTACGGCGAGCGATCGAACAATTCCAGCCCGACTTAATTCACGTAGTCAACCCCGCCGTATTGGGATTAGGCGGCATTTATTACGCCAAATCCCTGCGAATTCCCTTAGTCGCCTCCTACCATACCCACCTACCCCAATACTTGCACCATTACGGCTTAGGAATGCTCGAACCGATTTTGTGGGAATTCCTCAAAGGAGCGCACAATCAAGCCGAACTCAACCTCTGCACCTCAATGGCAATGGTAGAAGAACTGCGAAACCACGCCATCGAACGAGTAGACCTGTGGCAGCGCGGCGTAGATACCGAGCTATTCCAACCCAGTTTAGCCAATTCAGAAATGCGCGATCGCCTCACCCAAGGTCATCCCCAAAGTCCCCTGCTCTTATTCGTAGGACGCCTCGGGGCCGAAAAAGAAATCGATCGCATCAAACCAGTCCTAGAAGCCATTCCCGATGCCCGCTTGGCATTAGTCGGCGACGGACCGAACCGACAGCAACTCGAACAGCATTTTGCCGGCACCCCCACCCACTTCGTCGGCTATCTGCACGGTAAAGAACTCGCCAGTGCCTTTGCTTCCGCTGACGCCTTTATCTTTCCCTCGCGCACCGAAACCCTGGGACTGGTATTGTTAGAAGCAATGGCCGCCGGCTGTCCCGTAGTAGCTGCCGCCCGAGGAGGCATTCTCGATATTGTCACCGATGGGGCGAACGGGTACTTATTCGATCCAGAAGCCGAAGATGGCGCGATCGCCGCTACCCAACGCCTTCTCGCCAACCAAATCGAACGGCAAACCCTGCGAAACAACGCCCGCCGGGAAGCCGAACGCTGGGGATGGGCCGCCGCCACCGCGCAACTGCGACGGTACTATCAATCGGTCCTCGATAGCACTCGCTTGCCCCTCGCCGCTTGAGGCACCGCCCCCACCAAGACCCGATTGAGAATTGAGCCGCCACCCTCCCACCCCCGCTCAATTCTCAATCCCCCATTCTTCCCCCTCACCCTGACTTCTACAGATTCGGTCCGCATAGCGTACCATAGTAAAAGGCCAACTCCAGAGAGAATTAAAAAACCTGGGGTCGGTCTCAACTGAGCGGCAAACAGTGGCGTCCTAATTGCAATGACATTTTCTGGTAGTGGTAGCGTACTGGCTACATTGACGCGAGTCGGTCGGATGGGTGAGCTGACCCGCCGAGTCAAGGATATGGAGGTAACAGAATTTGTCTGCATCCTTGATTTTATTACCGCCGAGTTTCAGCAATGTCTGCTCGCCATCGACCTGATTAATAACGAAGCGCTCGAAACCCTGCTCGAGCAACTCCTCGATGCCTTCACGTTAAAAATCAGTCAAATCCTGCAAGCCGATCGCACCACCATTTTTTTGGTCAATTTAGACCAAGCCCAACTTTGGTCCAAAATTAGCGAAGACGCCACCGGAAAAACCACCGAAATTCGCGTGCCGATGAATGTGGGGATTTTGGGTCACGTCGCCACCACCGGGGTGGGGGTGAAAATTGCCGATGCCGAAAACCACGAGTTATTTAGCGCCGAAGTAGACAAACCCCCGGGAATCGATAAAATTAGCAGTCTGCTGTGTCAGCCAATTTTTAGTAGCAAAGACCCCGAACAAGTGGTGGCGGTGGTGCAGATGCTCAACAAAGCCGGTGAGGTGCCGTTTACCAGCGAAGATGAATTGCAGTTTGGCGGGTTTGCTACTTCCATCGGAATTATTCTAGAAAGCTGTCAGTCGTTTTATGTCGCCGCCCGCAATCAGCGCGGGGTCAGCGCCTTGTTGGAAGCAACCACGACTCTGGGTCAAAGTCTGGATTTAGAAACGACTTTGCGATCGGTAATGGACCGGGCGAAGGACTTAATGCAGGCCGATCGCAGCACTCTGTTTTTACTGTGCAAGCAAACCGGCGAACTGTGGACGAAAGTGGCGTCCGCCGATGGCTCAACTTTAATGGAAATTCGGATTAGTGCCGATAAAGGGATTGCCGGCTATGTGGCTTCCACCGGCCAAACGCTCAACATTGTGGATGCCTATCAAGACCCCCGCTTCGACCCCACCACCGATCGCAAAACCGGGTACAAAACTCGCAACATTCTCTGCATGCCGGTGTTTAATGCCTCGGGAGAATTAATCGGCGTTACTCAACTGATTAACAAGCACAAAGGCAGTTTTAATACGTCGGACGAGGCTTTTTTGCGCGCTTTTAACGCTCAGGCGGGCATCGCGTTGCAAAATGCCCAGTTGTTTGAAAATGTTCTGCTCGAAAAGCAGTATCAAAAGGATATTTTGGAAAGTCTTTCCGATGCGGTGATTTCTACGGATATGGCGGGGCGCATCGTGACGATTAATGAAGCGGCGTTGGAGTTGTTAGGCTGTCCGGTTCCCCGAGACAATCAGGAACAATTGTTGTTTTGGGAAAGCAAATTGCAAGGGCGCTATTTGTGGGATGTGGTGCCGATTGAAAATCTGCAATTTCGCGTGGAAGATAGCCTGCAACAGGGGGCAAAACATTACGTGCCCGAACAGAGTTTATTGGTGGGAATTGTGGAGTCGGAAACCTCGGAGGGGGAAAATCATCTGCTAGCTATTCGCGATCGGCACAATCCGGAGTATTACATCCTGTGGAACGATCGCGCCGCCGACCCTGATGCCGAGGCTGCCCCAAGCACACCAGTGCATAAAAGTCAAGTCAAAGAAATCGAGCGCAGCATCAATCTGACGGTGAATCCCCTCACTAACCCGGAAGGCGGGGTGCGCGGCGGATTGGTAGTCCTGGAAGATATCAGTCGGGAAAAGCGGATGAAAACTACCATGTATCGCTACATGACTCCAGGAGTCGCCGAACGAGTGATGGCCCTGGGGGAAGATTCCCTGATGGTGGGAGAACGCAAGGAAGTGACTATTCTGTTCTCGGATATTCGCGGCTATACGACCCTGACGGAGAATTTAGAAGCCTCTGAGGTGGTGTCTCTGCTGAATCAGTATTTCGAGACGATGGTGGAAGCGGTGTTTAATTATGATGGCACTTTGGATAAGTTTATCGGGGATGCCCTGATGGCGGTGTTTGGCGCGCCCCTGCCTTTGGAGGAACATGCTTGGAAAGCAGTACAGTCGGCTCTGGATATGCGCCGCCGCCTGCGCGAGTTTAACCGCCGCCAAAGCGAGCATACCATCCGGATCGGGATTGGGATTAGTTCCGGGGAAGTGGTTTCCGGAAATATTGGCAGTCAAAAACGCATGGACTATACCGTGATTGGGGATGGGGTGAACTTGAGCGCCCGCTTGGAAAGCGTCACCAAGGAGTATAAGTGCGATATTATATTAAGCGAGCCAACTTACGTCCTATGCAGCGATCGCATCACCGTGCGGGAGTTAGATAAAATTCGGGTTAAAGGGAAAAATAAGGCGGTGAGCATTTACGAATTAATCGGCTATCGCTCTACCCCGCTAGATGCCGAAAAAGAGCAGTTTTTGGAACTGTATCGCCTGGGACGTCAAGCCTATGTGGCCCGGGATTTCCAGCGCGCCATTATCCATTTTGAAGCCGCACAACAGCTCGAACCGGGCGATCGACCGGTGGAACTTCACCTGCAAAGAGCGCGGGATTATCTGCAAAATCCACCGCCAGAGGATTGGGATGGCGTGCATACCATGACCACGAAATAATCTCATCCCAACTCCGGCTGACCTCGGTGTGCAAAGACACTTTAGAAGGGTAGGGGGTGGGCGTTAATCCAGAAGCAGATTTTTAAAGGGAGAGCCGGCGTCTCCTTACGATAATACCTCGCACCCGGTAGCCAGTGGTAAAACCCTGACGGTGGGAGAAGCTAACACAGTATGCTTGGATCGGTGTCGCGAGTAGGTCACTTGACGCCCAGTTATGGGATGCTTTCAACATCAACATTTGGGTCGAGGCGATCGCCGCTCTGGTAAATATAATTCCAGGCTTCAGAATCCTCCAGCAAATGGGCGCGCAAAAATAAGCCACTCCATCGGGCAATGGTTTCTGTCGCCACCTCTTGGTCGAGAGTTGAACGAACCCGGTCCCGGTTGCTATCTTCATTGGTAATGCTGTAGTGGTTCGCCCCGCGCAGGGTAATCAGGGCTTTGGGGGGGTCTTGAATGTTCTCGTAGGTCTGTGCAACTGCATCCATTGCACCGCGAACCACCCCGTCGCGATCGCCTGCAATTAACCCAATCGGAATCCCCTGATTTGCCACCGGTAAAATCACCACCTCTTCTTGACTTTGGTCCCGAAATGTGGTTCCATAAAACACACCAGCTTTGAGCGCCTTTGGCCTTTCAAAAGACTCGGTACAAAGCAAGGGAAGGCAGAGATTTTGAATCGCGGCCAGTCCCACCGCTCCTCCCCACGAATGTCCGAGCAAGCCGAGTTGCGATACATCCACCCGGTCTCGCAGGGGAGACTCCGGGCGAGCGTTTTCCGCTTCAACGTAGTTTAGCACGTCATTCACCTGCTCGACCTGAGCAATTAGCCCGGAAAAATCTTCTCCCGAAACGGGGTTGGGCACACTCCGGAATCGATTGGGGACAACAACCACAAACCCATAGCCAGCAACCATGCTCGCAAAGTCAGAATACTCCGCCTTATCCACCAGCCCTCCGGGTAACAATAGGGCCAATGGCAGAGAAACCGCTTCGGAAGCACCGGGATAGTAAATATCCGCTGCATCCTCCGCCCCATTCGCCGTGGGAATCGTGGTCTCAAACCGAGTAACGGTATCAAACAGCGGTTCAGGCGTTGTGGCTACCACTGGAAGATTAGTGCAGCCCGCAAGCAATACAGCGCCTATTACCGCCACGCAAGAACCTCGAGAAGCGATTAAAGTCATTTTCTGCTCAGGAAACGAAAGGATTGGATAAAATTTACCGGGGGTTTTCTATTATTTTACCGAACTTTCATGCCATTCGCCTAAGAGGAAATCCGATAAGCGCGACAAGAGGGCAAAAATGAGAATTCCCAGCACCGTCACCATAAATAAGGCGGCAAATAGGCGGGGAATTTGCAGATTGTAACTGGCCATTAACATTTGATAGGCAATGCCGGAATTTGCTCCCCCCGTCCCGGCCACAAATTCCGCCACCACGGCACCGATTAAGGCTAATCCGCCGCTAATTCGCAATCCGGATAAAAAGTAAGGTAAGGCACTGGGAAGTCGCAAATACAACATGGTTTGCCAGCGGGAGGCTTGGTACAGGCGAAATAAATCTTTTAAGTTCGGATCGACGCTGTTTAAGCCAAAGGTGGTATTGGAAATAATCGGGAAGAAGGCGACAATCCAGGCACAAAGGACTAAGGCGGCGAAGGTATTATTTTTGAACCAGATAATGATTAACGGTGCGATCGCCACAATTGGGGTGGTTTGCAGCACGATCGCGTAAGGATAGAGGCTCTTTTCGATCCACTTACTTTGTGACATGAGAATTGCAATGAGCAATCCAGAACCAGCAGCGGTTAAAAATGCCACTACGGTAATTTTTATGGTAATGAGTAACGCGGGAAATAAAATATTCCAATCTTTTATCAGGGTTTTGAATATCAGCAGGGGACCGGGCAAGAGATAAACGGGGGTGTTGGTGACGCGCACGGCAATTTCCCAGGTCAGCAACACGAGGATGCCCACGATAATCGGCGCGATGGTATCCAGAGAAAACCACTGCTTCCAGTTGATTTTGCTGAGGAAAGAGGCGATATCTTTTTTCATATTAGGTGGTGAATTGGAGGTGAATTGTGGTAGAATGAAGGTCAGGCGATCGCCGCGATTCCGGGGCACAGCAACGCCGATTAGCCGGCAAATCCAACGGGCGATCGCGGTTGGGAGTCCATTGCTTGGGACAACGCCGCAGACACTTCCCGGCAATATTCCAGATAAGCTTCTGAGGTGCGAAATGCTCCCGTGCGCGGTAAGGGTTCGTCAATGGGAATTTCGGCGATCGCTCGTCCGGGGCGCGCCGCCATCACCACCACGCGCTTAGATAAATAAACCGCTTCGTAAATATTATGAGTCACGAAAACCACCGTGGGACGCTGTTGGTTCCACAAAGAAAGTAATTCGTCATTGAGATTCGTGCGGGTAATATCATCCAATGCGCCAAACGGTTCATCCATCAGCAAAATATTGGGTTCTGTTACCAATGCCCGGGCAATTGAAACCCGCATTTTCATCCCACCGGAAAGCTGGCGGGGATACGCTTTAGCAAAATTTGCCAGGTTGACTAATTCCAGGGTTTTGGCAATGGTTTCATCGGCGGTTTGTTTCGAGACACCTGCCAATTTTAGCGGTAAGCGAACGTTATCGCGAACTGTGGCCCAAGGCATCAATGCGGGTTCTTGGAAAACAAAAGCAAGTTGCTCTTTCAAGGTGCGATCGCGCCAGTGGATTTCACCGGTACTTTTATCGCTGAGTCCGGCAATAATTCGCAGCAAGGTACTTTTTCCGCATCCCGAAGGTCCGACTAACGTTAGGAAATCAGAGGGTTCGATGTGGAGATTGACGTCTTGCAAAGCAACCACGTCATTATTGAAACGCTTGCTCAGATTGTCAATGGCGATCGCGGTTTCGGTATTCTTCATTTGTGGCTTATTCCTTAACAGGTTTTCTTAGCATTTTACTATAAATTTTATTGACTCTGTGTAATAGTCTACTCCTTTATTGACAAACTCTAAGGTGTAGGCATCTTTATAGTTAAAGTTGGCATCTAAAACGCCAACTTCGATTAACTGTTCTGCCAAAGTTTTCCAGCGATCGTCACTCATTGCTCCGATACCGAGCGTTTTTGCATCCCCCGAGCGTATCGGGTCATATTCTGCTATCTTATTCAGGGCAAAGCTCATTAACTCATCGGTCATTTCCGGATTGTCTTGTTTTATCAGTTCGTTGCCCGGTTCTGGATTTTCCAAATAGCTATACCATCCTTCGATGGAAGCATCCACAAACCGCTCCACCAAATTCGGGTTATCCGCCACTAATTGCTTGGTGGTGTCAATCGTAAACGCATAAGGATTCAATCCCGTTTCTTTCAACGGTAAAATGATAGGCTTAAATCCGCCTTCTTTTTCGATGAGGTAAGGTTCGGACGTTAAAATTCCCTCTTGCGCCGAATTTTTATTGACTAAAAACGGGGTAACGTTGAAATTGTAAGGGCGTTGCTGGTCGGCAGTGTATCCGTACTTTTTCGCCAACAACGGCCAATAGGTGCTGCTGAGTCCAGCCGTAATAAACACGGGTTTTCCCTTCAGTTTATCTAAAGAGTCGTTTCCGACTCCGGGATGAGTGAGTAACACTTGAATTTCATCTTGAAAGATAGCGGCAAGGGTGATTTTTGGAATGCCTTGTGCCACAGCTTGCAGGGTACTAATCCCTTGCCCAATCGTAAAATCAACCAATCCCCCCATCAATAATTGCGTGGTATTTCCTTGGGGGGGGATGGGTTGAATTTCTACTTCTAAACCATAGTCTCGATAGATGCCAGTGGCTACTGCTTGATAAAACCCGCCGTATTCCGCTTCCGCTTTCCAACTCAGTCCCAATTTAATCGAGTTAGATTTTTCACTAGCCTGAGAAACAGATAGATTCTTATTGGTCGGGGTACAAGCTTCTAACAGGCCAGTTCCCAGCGCCATTCCGCTAATTTTAATAAATTGGCGACGTTTTAGGTTATAATGCTCGTGCATGAGAGTTTTTTAAGATATAAATTACTCGCTGTATGACAACGCCCTAGGTTAACCTGAGTCAGAGGTGACAGACAGGATGGGGTTATATTTGACTTGCTATTTTACCAGAGATGGGCTGTGATTCATCATAACAGTTGTGGTGAATTGAGCGATTGAGTTTGTCAGCAAGGAGGGAGACCGCAAGCTGACATGCCGGCGATCGCTCGTTT
>NZ_JAYFEQ010000631.1:0-467 GCF_055795085.1 Phormidium sp. CCY1219
GACACGAGTTTGGCGAAAGTGGGGGATACGGTAACGGTGACATTCACCGCTTCCGAAACCCTGAGTGGAACGCCCACAGTTGCGATCGGCGGACAAACAGCCAGCGTCACCAACACCACTGGCAACCAATACGAAGCCACTTATACCCTGACGGCCAACGATACCGCAGGGGCACAGGCCATTAATATCCAGTTTAGCGATGCTGGGGGAAATACTCGAACCGCTACGGCAACTACCGATTCGAGTAGCGTCAGTTTGGATAAAACAGCTCCTAATTTATCCTCTGTGAGCATTGCTTCCAGTAATGCCAACCACAGCAGCGTAGCGACAGTGGGGGATACGGTAACGGTGACATTCACCGCTTCCGAAACCCTGAGTGGAACGCCCACGGTCAAGATTGGCGGACAAACAGCCAGCGTCACCAACACCAGTGGCAATCAATACGAAGCCACTTATACCCTGACGGA
>NZ_JAYFEQ010000632.1:0-896 GCF_055795085.1 Phormidium sp. CCY1219
GCCGGTGATGCCATTGCCGGTGATGCCATTGCCGGTGATGCCATTGCCGGTGATGCCATTGCCGGTGATGCCATTGCACGGATCTGCCGGGGGATAAATCCCCCGTCTCATAGCTCAAGTCGGTTAAAACCGACTGAAATGCCTATTCTGTAAGGCTTTCAGTCGGTTTCTAACCAACCCCACCCTATGAGGCTATTGTTTGTAACCTACGCCGGATCTTCTACTCGCTGTGGAGTTTGCAACGCCCTGCGGTTTATACCACCAATCCAACATCCGATCCAATCCAATAACCCGGGATGGGATTAACGTTTATTTTCGTACCACATTGAGGGGCGATCGTCTCGATCGCTAATTCGTTCTAGGGAAGGTTTTAAGTCATTCTTGAGATGATGTATTTTCTGATTTTTAACATAATTAACCGCTATATCCATTTGCTTACCTCCCAAAGAAAATACACCATAGCCATCCTGCCAACCAAATCGAGTGAGAGAACCCGAACCTGCGTGATTCAAATGA
Source organism: Phormidium sp. CCY1219 (assembly GCF_055795085.1). Taxonomy (NCBI): domain Bacteria; kingdom Bacillati; phylum Cyanobacteriota; class Cyanophyceae; order Oscillatoriales; family Oscillatoriaceae; genus Phormidium; species Phormidium sp. CCY1219. The sequence continues at coordinate 517 of NZ_JAYFEQ010000632.1, forward strand.
TAGGTACTACTTCCTTTAATATTTTTAACAAATTCGGCAACGGATAAATTTGGTGGAATGGAAGCAACAATATGAATGTGGTCTTCTATGCCGCCAATGGCATGAACAATACAGCCAAGAGCATCGCTTTTGCCGATTATGTAAGGATAGAGTTCATCTTCTATTTCTGGAGTTATCAAAGGGAAACGCTGTTTTGTTGCCCATACCAAATGATAGTAGATTCGCCACAGAGACATAATCTATTAAAAATGTTCATTTAAAATTTTTATTATTTTATCACAAGCCGGGGGATATCAATCATGGGTTAACATCTCCAGCCACACCCGCCGGGGGATAAATCCCCCGTCTAATAGCTCAAGTCGGTTGAAACCGACTGAAAT
>NZ_JAYFEQ010000633.1:0-305 GCF_055795085.1 Phormidium sp. CCY1219
GGGGTCGGGAGTATCTCGGCGATCGCTTCTGGGGTTCGACCCATTCCGATGCGATCGAGGTGTCTGCGGAAAGGTTGCAATGTTTGAAAAATCGATTCGTTGAGCGTTTCCCACAAGCGCAGCCGGTCGGAAAACTTCAGGTAAGGCAAGCGTTCCACAATCTCATCGAACGCTGCCGCAGAATTCGGAACAGTCATCACGTTCCGCACCAGCTTCGTCAGAGGCAACTCCCCCTCAATATAGGCATTGAGTTCATCTGCCGTCACGCCCAAAAAGTTAAGCAGCGCCTCTCGGTTGCGCTTATA
>NZ_JAYFEQ010000634.1:0-250 GCF_055795085.1 Phormidium sp. CCY1219
ATACCCATTGCCGATTCCCTATTGTTTGCCAGTATTTCTTGGCTACCCACTTTCCTGTTTTGTTGGAATGTCTTCGGATTCCCCATTTGGTTAATTTCCAATATAGTAAGCTATCCATCTGAGAAAAGGCTTCCTTGGACACTTGTGTCGAGTAGTAGTTACTCCAACCTTTGATGACCGGGTTGAGGTGTCTTATTAGTCCCTCTTGCGGTGATGCGATGTGGGAGTCTACTATCTCTTTCAGTTTTTT
>NZ_JAYFEQ010000635.1:0-39922 GCF_055795085.1 Phormidium sp. CCY1219
CTCGTAGGGCTTAGGCTGGTCAGCTACCTAAAGTCAGGGGCTAGAAGCCCCGTCTCTTTAGAGCGGGGTGCTGACAGGAGTGACAAAGGGTGAATTACAAGGCCGACCGAAACCGACATGAGGAAATAAATACAGTATCTTAGCAGAAAATTTTAGGGATGTAGTGCCTCAAACGGAATTTTTTTTGGCAAAAATCCGGAAACCGAAGCGGGGCGGGGGTTTTGCAAAAATGCTCGCCGGAAATCCGGAAAAGGGGAGAATAAAAACGGCGATCGCAGCCCGGTGCTAGGATGGATGTGACTATTTTGTGACGAACGAGTGCAAAAGGCGACCGATCGAGGCAAACCGCCAGGGATGGGGATGTTATGACTGCTGCTTTCAAATCTACCAGATCCGCTCGAAACCCCAGAAGGGGACAATCCTCCATGCAGGGGTCAAGTAAGGTGACGCCCTTGGTGAGACCTGAGAAGAACCACACCGAGGAGAATCGCCGCATTGCGAGTCGCAAAGAGGGCCGATCGCGATCGCGTCGCCAGCTCTTGCGCGGGAGAAATGCCCCGCCAGGGAAAAGCGAGGTGCGCCGAAATCGCCGTCGAGAGTCGGTGGTGGAAAGCGATCGCCACCGTTGGGAGATTCCATTTTGGCTGCGATCGCTTTCCCAGGCGCATGGCGTTTCCTGCGTTGTCACCTTCTTACTCGTCGCGAGTGCTTTATTTATTTATGGCAGCACGGTTTATTCCCAGCAACAGTGGGGCGTCTCCTACCGCAAACTCGAAAAGCTGCGTCGAGAAGAGCGCCAACTAACGGCGGCGAATGAAACTTTAAAAAAAGATTTAGCCCAGCAAGCCGAAAACCCCGCCAATGGTCTCGTCGCCCCGGATTTGGATCGGATTATTTTTGTGGAGCAAGCCCCGGTAGAGGCGGGATCCCAGAATGAGGCGATCGGCGAAAGCGCACCAAAACCCCCCGAGGACTCCAGACCCCTCGGCTATTAGGTTTATCATCTAAATTGCATATTTAACTCGAAATGCAAACCAAGGGAGGCGGAGGATTTTGCGACAGCGGACAAACCGAAACAACCTTCTCAAAAAGGGCAAAACCGGATATTTTAAGTAAAAATACCGGAAAAATCCGCCAAATTTGGCCTTAGTTGCAGGTGTGGCGACCCCGACTCATTCGTGAAAGGGGTGCAGACGCGCGGAAAAAAGAAGGTTAAATATGCAAACTAAATGTATGTAAACTGAAGAAAAGAGTAAGCACAGCGATCGCGCTGTGCCGTGAAAAAAGGGGCAACTGCAGGGATTTTGCCACAGTTGCGCCGCAGACAGCTAGCCGCTTGTGTATCAATTGCGATCTGAAACATGGCATCACGGATTTCTGATGTGGGGAGAGGGGGGAAAAAACGGCAGGGTGGTTCCCGGAAAAACCCCCCAATAAAACAGCGATCGACCCGGAGAAAAAAGACAATTCCCCCGGGTAAAAAAAGCCGAGGGAAAATCAAAAAGAAAGCCCTGATTTTCCTTCTCCCATTAGCCTTTTTACTGTTAATTTTAGAGAACTTAAGCAGCGTTCCGAAGCGCCAGCAACCCCCGATAGAACGAACCAAGCTAGGGAATCCTCAAGTCAGGTTTTTGATAGTTTGGGCGGTATTAATCGTCGGGGGATTGGCTCTGAGTGCGAATTTATATCGGCTGCAAGTGTTGCAAGGGAGTGACTTGCAGCAACAGGCGAGAAGACAACAAAATGTGGCCTTGAGACCGTTTATTCCGCGACGTCCGATCGTAGATCGGATGGGAAACGTTGTCGCGTTGGATCGGCGGGTGTACCAGCTTTACGCTCACCCCTATTTATTTAAAGACTCGAAAGAAGCGATCGCGGCCCGCTTAGCGCCCTTGCTGCAAAAGTCCGTGGGGGAACTGTACGAAAAACTCACCGATGGGGATAGTGGAATTCTGCTCGAACCGACAGTTTCGGAAGAACTCGCCAATCGCATCCGCAACCAAATGATAGACGGATTAGAACTGAATCAATATCAGCAGCGCTATTATCCCCAACAAAACCTCGTCGCCGACGTGGTGGGGTATGTGGATACAGAAAGCGAAGGACAAGCGGGGGTAGAAGCCAGCCACCAGAACCTCCTCGAGCGCGAGGCTCCAATGGAAATCGATTCGCGGATTGGCGGGGCGTTAATTCCCGACCCGGTACCCGGAGAATTTCTGCGTTTGGATGACCTGCGCCTAGAATTGACGCTCGATTTGCGATTGCAACGGGCCACCCGCCTTGCACTGGAAGAACACCGCCGCAAATGGAGCGCCAAACGGGGTACGGTTATCGTATTCGACGCCCACACTGGCGAGATATTAGCCTTAGCCTGCGACCCGTCCTACGATCCGAATGCGTATTACAAATTTAACGTAGAATTGTTTAAAAACTGGGCGCTCACCGACCTGTACGAGCCAGGATCCACGTTCAAACCGATTGCAGTGGCGATCGCCCTCGAAGCCGGTGCGATCGAACCGGATAGCGTCTTTTACGATGAAGGGTTGGTTTATATAGATGAATGGCCGATTTCCAACGCCGATGGCGTGGGGCGGGGTAATTTAAGCGTCACGGAAATTATCCGATATTCCAGCAATGTGGGGATGGTGCATATCGTGGAACAACTGCGATCGCGCGTTTTCTATAGCTGGTTGCAGCGTTTGGGTCTCGGAGAACCCCTGGGCACCGATTTGCCTTTTGAAACCCCCAGTCAACTCAGATCCCGGGAGGAATTTAGCGCTTCACCGGTGAATGCAGCCACCGCCTCCTTCGGACAAGGGATTTCCCTGACTCCCCTGCAACTGGTGCAAATTCACGGCGCGTTAGCCAATGGCGGCTATTTGGTGACACCCCATGTGGTGCGCGGATTGTTCGACAGTGAAGGACAAGCCTATTGGAAACCGGAACATCCCCCTCGGCGACAGGTGTTCTCGCAAGAAACCACCGATGCATTAATTTCCATGATGGAAAGTGTGGTGCAAGACGGAACCGGCACCACCGCCCAAATTCCCGGCTATCGCATTGCAGGGAAAACCGGCACCTCGCAAAAAGCCAATCTTTATGGCGGGGGATATTCCGATTATGCCCGAATTGCCAGTTTTGTGGGAATTATCCCGGCTCAAGCCCCCCGCTATGTGGTTCTGGCGGTAATGGACGAACCGCAAGGGGGTAGCGGGGGTCAAACCGCAGCACCGGTAGTCAAGTCGGTGATGGAAACCTTAATTGCGATCGAGGGGATTCCCCCGTCAGAGTGAATGGAGAATTGGTTGGATTCTTTTGGTGGTGCGTCACCCCCGGTTTCGGTTGGTGGATTGGAGTTGCGATCGCTTGGTGGGGGTGACGCACCCTACGGGGGATGGAGAATGTTTGTTATTCTCAATTCTCCATTGTTAATTCTTAATTCCTGTGGGTTTGCAGGGTGCGAATTTGTTCGAGAAGCTGTTCGAGGGTGGTGGCGGGTTCTTTGCAAGAGAGACCCGCACAGACCAAGCCCACGGATCCGGTGGGGAGGTCGGTTTCCTGCTGATACATGCAGGTGGGGAAGTATTGACGAATCAATTCGGGGATTTGGGTGGTGGTGGTGCGGACGAGGGTGGGGTGACGATACCAGTCTAGGGCGCTAAATAAGGTGGGACAAGCGGAGGGAGCGCGTTCCATGATACTGGCAAAGGCTTGCAGCGCGTTGAGGGCGCGATCGAGATAGGAGAGATTTTCGGTGAGCAAAGCCAGACGAACCAGAGAGGCGATCGCCACGCCATTCGCCGAGGGGGTTGCATTATCCATGTAACTGCGTTCCCGGACGATTAAATCGTCTCCGGCGTCGTTGGCGGTATTGTAATACCCGCCCTTGTCTTCACTCCAAACGAAGCGATCGAATTCTTCATGAACCCGAATGGCGAGGTCTAACCAGGGATTGTCAGCCGCATTATCTGGGATTTGAGCTTGATGCAAATCGAGCAAGGCTTTAATGAAGAAGGCATAATCTTCCGACTGGGCCAACACGGAGGCTTGACCTTGGTAATTCAGCCGATGGAAGCGCCCGTCGATCCACTGATTTTCCAAGATAAAATTGGCCGCTTTGGTGGCAATGTCTAAATATTTCGTTTCCTCGAAGACCACTGCAGCTCTCGCCAAACCGGAAATCATCAAGCTATTCCAGGCGACGATGGTTTTGGTGTCGGTGACGGGAGGGATGCGACCGGGCCAGGTTTGGGTTTTTGCTTCTTGATTGTTGCGGGCGGGGGGGAAGGTTTCCATCCCGTCGGGAGGGGTACCGTAGCGCAGTTGAAACAGTTTGGTTAAAGCGGATTCTACGGTGTCGTCAAGTTTGCCGAGGTGGCGACGTTGCAAGACGATTTGTCCTTCAAAATTGCCCTCCGGGGTAATGTGGAATTGGGTTTTGAGGGCCTTGAGTTCGTCTGGGGTGAGGTGTTGTTGTAAGTCGGCGGTACTCCAGACGTAAAAGGCTCCTTCTTCGGGTTCGGCGTCGTCGGGGGTGGTGAAGCTATCCGCATCTTGAGCGGCGTAGAAGTAGCCTTCCGGGGCGGTCATTTCGCGGGTCAGCCAGTCTACGGTACCGGCGACGGCGCGTTTGAAGGCGGGTTCGCGGGTGCCAGAACTCCAGAGATTGGCCAGGAATTCGAGAATTTGACCGTTGTCATAGAGCATTTTTTCAAAGTGGGGGACGGTCCAGGTGGGGTCTACGGTATAGCGGTGGAAGCCGCCGCCCACATGGTCGTAAATGCCGCCCAAGACCAAATCGGTGCCGCGTTGGGCGATCGCTTCTTTGGGGTCGGATTGGGATTGCAAGTTAAACCGAGTGCTTTGCAAGACCAGTTGGGCGTAGGGCATCATCGGGAAACTCGGTCCGTAATCGCGCCGGGAAAGGACGTTGAGGTTGCTTTGAAAGCCGCGCCAGAGCAGGTCTTCGGGGATGTCTTGTTTGGGGGAGAGGACGGCGGCTTGCTGCATGTGGCTGAGGATTTCTTCTTTGAAGGCTTGCAGCTTTTGCTTTTCGCGATCGTAGTAGCGGCGAATGGCTTGCAGGAGTTCGAGAAAACCGGGGCGTCCGTAGCGCGGTTCTACGGGGAAGTAGGTACCGCCATAGAAGGGGATGAGGTCGTCGGGGGTGAGAAAGACGTTGAGGGGCCATCCGCCTTGGCCGGTCATCATTTGCAAGGCTTGCATGTAGATGCTGTCGATGTCGGGCCGTTCTTCGCGATCGACTTTGATGGGGAGGAAGTTGCCGTTCATGTATTCGGCGATCGCCCGATTGGAAAAGGCTTCTCCTTCCATCACCGTACACCAGTGGCAACTGGAGTAGCCAATGGACAGGAAGATGGGTTTGTCCTGTGCTTTGGCGGTTTCTAGGGCTTCGTCGCACCAAGGCCACCAATCAATCGGATTTTCGGCGTGTTTGTACAGATACAGACTTTGGCATTGGGCAAGGCGATTGGTCATAATGCAGTAATTTCTAAAACTGGATATGAGTTCGTGTTTTCTTTTTAACTTACATCGCCGCTTCTCCAGGGTGAAGCGTCCAGGGGGCATGGGCATGAATCGCAGACGGTGAGGGCATCTGCGCTACAAAAAACGAAATTTATTAGCCAGGGTTGAGTTGTACCTGGGATGGGTGGCCCCCTGGGGTTGGATTGAGCGATCGCTGCAGCATGTTTCCCCAGGGATCCATCGCACTCCCGGTGGATCCTTGTGGTGGACCGCTCGTGACCCTTTCGTGCGATCGAGAAATTTTTTAACTGTTTTTCGGCAGGTTTTTATTGAATAAAATTGAGAGTTTATGGGGGAATAATTTCGGTAGCCAACGGATTTGCCCGATATTTCTGTTAAAATTAATTCAAATATAATTGCCAATAATTCTATTATTTTCGTTGATTTAATTATTTTAAAAATGCTACTAAATATCGAATTTAGCCGAACAAAAAAAGTAGATTTTTAATTAAAAAGTGATTTTTTAAAATAACCAGAATTAAACGGGAAGTAATGGCGAGTGAATTGAGGGAGATACCTGGGGAAGAGCGAATAGATTGTGGTGGTGAAGCGATCGCGGATGGAACCCCACCGGGATGAGCCAGACAGAGCGCCGTCAAAAAGGTGAGGGGCGATCGCCTATCGATTCGGGTACCAAAACATGCCCTTAATCCCTTCTGGGTCCGGCATAAAACCCAAATTCCGGTAGAAATTCACCACATGGGGATCGGCGAACAGGGTGATATTGCTAATATCTTGACTGCGAAGCCGTTTGATGGAGTAATTCATCAGCGCCTTGCCCAAGCCTTTCCCTTGGAAATCCGGGTGAACCACCACATCCCAAATTGTGGCATTAAATGCATGGTCTGAAGTGGCGCGAGAGAAACCAATCAGTCGGCGTTTTTTGCCGCGCATTTCCCACATGGTAACCACCAGAAAACTGTACTGGATGGCTTTTTTCACCTTACGCAGGGGGCGGCGAGACCACCCCACGGCATCGCAGAGTTCCTCAAGTTCGTAGAGGTCTATGTCTCGATCCGTACTGAAATAAACGCGAGCGCCCGTACCGGAACGACTGGTGGTATCCACCGACTCATATCCATCCATATGTCCGGTATTGGGGGCAGAAGAAGTATCAGAACCGCTAAACAAGTTTTTCCAAAAACCCATGAAGGTTTGGTTAGGATAGTAGAACGAGGTTGACAAGTGCCTTCCCGAGAACAGGAAAGGCGAAGGTTGCAAAGAGTATCGACCCGTTGTCAAACATTGGAGCCGCAACAAATTCTAGTGTATCGTAACTTAAGCGCCAAGCCATCAGATTGCGGTGGGGTTTTCGGTAAATTCATTTGGGAGAGTCGAGACGGCAGGGCAGGGGAGGGATTTGGGATCCGGGTGAATGGACACAGCGATCGCCGCAGTGGCGGGGGGAAACGGCGATCGCCGGATAGAATCACTGCCTGGGGACGCGATCGCATAGGATTAGAATAGAGCCACAATTGTTGGTTCAGACATTAGAGTGCCGGATTTGCACGGCTGCAGAGCCACTGACCCGAAACTCGCCCTCCCGAAGGCGGTGAGCTGTGCCATTCCCAAGCGTTGGCGAGCAATTTGCCTCGAGAGCGATCGCGCTTATTTTGCGCCACCACAAGGGCATACTAGGCAAGGAAAGGTCAGAAACTCTGTGGGAGCCAACCCTACCCCTGAAGTTGGGCGCTTGTACTCCTCAGACCTAACCCACCTGAGACGAATTTTGTCTAGGTTACGCCGAAGCATGAAAACCGGGAGAAACATGGGGGCAGAAAACCCACTTTTCTCCCGGAAATTTGTGGAGAGAATGCATGGTAAAACCGGGCTTTTTCGGTAAAAAAGCACAAGGGATGCGATCGACAAATCCAGCCATCGGACAATCGCGATCGCTGGCACAGAAGCGCGAGTTGGCTAAAAAACCTACCGGGAAAAAACTCGAGGAAATAGCACCCTCCCATGCCTCATCCCTAGAGGCCAATCCCTGCACCAAAAACCCGCCCCTTACCCTTCCAGCAAATCAGAATTGTATTGCCCGGGAGAACGGCTAAAAGTATCTGAGTAGAACCCGGGGAAACTCCCGTCAGCTTGCACTTGGCCATCAAAGACCCGAGGGCATATAAACCGGAGAAAAACAGAACAAGAAAATCGTGAAAAAAACAGGAGGAGTCTACTGGCCAATCGAAGAGAGGATGCAAGACAATTGAGGGAGATCGACTCCACCCCCATTATCCTGCCATTCCTTTCCAGATATGCATTTCAGGAGAGGGCGAGGCATTGGGCGCTGGCGCAGGCGTTCCCCCGCCAAAAGAATTTGAGCAAGAGAATCGTTTTATAGTAAAAGAGAGGAGGCTGCTGTCTTCAAAATGCTTTCGATTTAGCGAACGCGAGTTATCCCCCACCCAAATATGGCATCGGGTTTAAAATCATCGACGATGGAACTGCTCAAGCGCTTTAACCGAGCGTTTCCGCAGTTCTATGAACAATTTGTCAGCAGTGAAATCCAGCTCCAAAACCTAAAGCTTGCCTATCAGCTTTACAAAACCAAACAAGCGGTAATCGAGATGCGACCCGAAGGCAACAAGAGTGCGCTGCATTTTGCCTACCGCAACCAGTCTTTTTTGCTGAGCGACATTTTTGGGGTTTTGGCAGCTTATGGCCTGACGATTCACAGTTTGAGTCTCTACGGTCAGATTTATCCGCCGATGTTGGTGTTTATCAAATTGGTGGTATCGCGCGGTGGAAAGGTGCTGACCGAGAAAACTGCCGAAAATGTCTGCCGCGCGATTCGCGAAGCCTTGGCGGGTCACTTCGAGGTGGAAGAAATGCTGGCGGTGGAATTCAACTTGGATGCGGGGCTTGAGGATGTGGAAACGGAATTTTATGTGGATCCGGTGTTCCATCTCCCCGCACTGCTGATCGAGGCAGATAACCAACCGGGGTTGTTTTATAAGGTCATGTACGCAATCTGGCAAGAGGATTTGCTGGTGGTGAATGCTAACTTGCTCGTGTGGCGCGGACGTACCCGCTTGATTCTGTACTTGCTCGGTCCGAATGAAAGCTTGATTCCCGAGTATCTCGGGCAAAAGATTGCCGACGGGGTGCGACAGCGATTGCTCGGTCGGCGGTTTTAGGGGAAAAACGGGATAAATCGAGCGATCGTAACAGAACGCTTCAGGATAAAATAAAAGGATGGCTCAGATTGACATTCTGGGGGTGCCTCACAGTTACGAGCTTACCGCTCCCAGGACATCTCCCCAGGTTCTCGTTTTCATCCACGGCTGGCTCCTCAGCAGTCGGTACTGGCAACCGCCAATCGAACGGTTGGCAGATGATTATCAATGTCTGACGTATGATTTGCGCGGATTTGGCGATTCGCAGTCTTACCGGGCAAAATCCCACTTTCATGCGGGCTACACTCCGGCAGCTTATGCTAGAGACTTAGGAATCCTGCTCGAGAAATTGGACATTTCTAATGCATGGCTGATCGGACATTCTCTTGGTGGCAGTATTGCCCTCTGGGCGGCGGCGCAATTCCCATCGAAGGTAAAGGGCATTTTCTGCGTGAATTCCGGCGGTGGGATTTACATCAAAGAAGAATTCGAGCGCTTTCGGGCAGCAGGCCAGATTTTTGTGAAATTTCGTCCGCGCTGGCTGCCTCGCGTGCCGCTGATCGATCTGCTGTTTCAGCGCGATAGCGTGGCACGTCCGGTCGATCGCGCTTGGGCGAAACAACGCCTGGTGGATTTCGCGATCGCCAATCCGGAAGCAGCTTTAGGCACTTTGCTCGACTCTACCACCGAAGCAGAAGTCCACCGCCTACCGCAATTAGTGGCAAAGCTCAAACAGCCAGTCTATTTCATCACCGGCGATCGCGACCCCGTGATGGAACCCAAATACGTGCGCCATTTAGCTAGCTTTCATCCCCTGTTTGACGGCTGTGGCATGAATGTCATCGAAATTCCCGAGTGCGGACATCTGTCAATGATAGAACAGCCCGATGCAGTGGCGGCGGAAATCCGCAAGATTTTGGAAACTCACGGGTAGTCATTGGTGAATGGTCATTGGTCATTGACCAATGACCAATAACAGACTAGCCCTACCCTTTGAGGGTGGGGGATTCACCGATAAAGCTGCATGACTTCGGTGAGGGACATGCGGGAGGCAGCGCCGAGGGTTAAGGGGGTGGTGTGGCCTCGGTTGAGGTGGTCAGCCGCCGCACAGGCAATCATGGCGGCGTTGTCGGTGCAGTATTTCAGGGGAGGAAAGATAACCCGGAGATTGTGGCCGATCGCAGCGTCTTGCAGGTGCTGGCGCAGACGGCTATTGGCGGCGACACCACCACCGACGACGAGGGTATGGAGTCCGTAGTCTCGGGCACAGGCGATCGCGCGTTTGGTCAGCGCTCTGGCCACCGTATCCTGGAAGCTGGCGGCGATATCGTCAACCGGCAATGTCACCCCAGACCCTTCGAGTTTTTGCACCAAGCGCAACACGGCGGTTTTTAATCCGCTAAAACTGGAATCATAGGGATGATACCCCCCTTTGGGCAGGGAGATTTTCCCTTCTGGCAAGGCAAAAGCGGTGGGATTGCCTTGTTTGGCTCGCTTGTCGATAATCGGACCGCCCGGATAGCCGAGATTTAACAATCGCGCTACTTTGTCAAAGGCTTCCCCGGCGGCATCATCTCGGGTTTGTCCGAGGGTTTCGTACTTACCACAATCTTTAACAAAAATCAAGCTCGTATGTCCGCCGGAGACTAATAAGCACAAAAATGGCGGCTGTAAATTGGGGTCGCTCAGATAAGAGGCGTAGATATGACCTTCTAGGTGATGGACGCCGATAAATGGTTTGTGGTGCAACATGGCTAGGGTTTTGGCCGAGGTTAACCCGACCAGGAGGGCACCCACCAAACCGGGGGCACAGGTGGCGGCGATGCCATCGAGATCGGCGGGGGTCAGATGGGCCTCTTGCATGGCGATCGCGATCGCCCGATTCACCTGCTCTAGATGAGCGCGCGACGCTACTTCCGGCACCACGCCGCCATACTGCTGATGTACTGCAATTTGTGAAGCCACGACATTACTGCAAACTTCACGATTCTTAACAATTGCTACAGCAGTTTCGTCACAACTTGTTTCGACTGCTAAAACGGTGGCCATTGACTGGTAATTTGTTGGTTTATGGGTGAGTTATTGCTAGCTTAATCTTTACGGAGGTGTCTTAGCAGAGTATGATTTTCAGGAAGTTCTCAAAACTTAATCTGTCATACTCAAGCCTAAGCTCCCTCATCTCCCTGGGCGCGGGGCGGTGATGTCCCACAGAGCCGCTCCCAAGCTAGCAGGGCACCGGAGGGGGACGAACAAATTCCCGTGGGATGAAGGCAGTCCTCCCATTTGTTCAAAAAACTTGATGTTTTGTAACAAAAGGTAACAATTCTATGCGACGATTGTTTGCGCTGATTCTGACAATTTGCCTGTGGTTCAGCTTTGTGCCCACGGCGGCGGCTGAATTCTATTCGAATCTCTCGCCGTGCAGCGAGACCCCAGCGTTTGTGGAAAAGGCGAAAAATGCCTCCACCCCGCAAGCCCAAGCGCGATTCGAGAGCTATTCCGACCTGCTGTGCGGTCCGGAGGGCTATCCCCGTTTGATTACGGATGGCAACTTAAGCCACGCCAATGAGTTTCTCATTCCCAGCGTGCTTTTCCTGTACATTGCCGGATGGATTGGTTGGGCCGGTCGGTCTTACCTGATTGCGATCCGCGATGAGAAGAAGACGGAAGAGAAAGAAATCATCATCGATGTGCCGTTGGCGATTAAATGCTCTCTGGCTGGTGCCACTTGGCCGATTGCTGCTTTGGGCCAACTCACCAGTGGGAAGCTGACTGCCAAAGACAACGAGATTCCGATTTCCCCGCGTTAATCGCTTTGGAATCTGCACGATTTTGGGTTTGAGACGCCAATGCTTCTCAAATCTGAAATGTCAAATTGCAATAATACCGTTGGTCGTTTTTAGGAGCATCATTCATGGACTCTTTCGTCAAGTATCTTTCGCTTGCCCCCGTCATCTTGATTCTGTGGTTGGGATTGACGGCGACGATTTTGATTATCATCAACAACATTTATCCCGACCTGCTTTCTCTGCCTTTGTAAGGAGGCTAGGGACGGCTCGATTCGCGCCGGATCCGCGCTAGGCTGCTGAATGCCGCCAGCCAAAAAAAGCGATCGCTTCTACAATGTGAGAGGCGATCGCTTTTTTTGGAATTAAGAATTAAGAGAGTCTTAATTGTCGATTTATCTAAAAACGGGGAACGCATAAAATGAGGAATAAAGAATCGAGAATCAAAGATTTTATCAATTTTCAATTCTCAATTCTTTATTCGATTATGGCTGCAGTGGAGAAAACAAAGCCGCCTCGATGTCGTGCAAAGCCGTATCGAGGTCATCATTAACGATTTGAATATCGAACTCCTGAGCGGCGGCAATTTCTTCTTTAGCCCGTTGGAGACGACGGGCGATCGCCGCTTCAGAATCCTGACCGCGACTGCGGATCCGCCGCTCCAACTCCCCTTCCCTGGGCGGTAAAATAAACACCTGTAGCGCGTCTGGAAAAGTCTCCCTAACTTGTCGCGCCCCAGCTAACTCGATTTCGAGAATAACCGATTTCCCCTCTCGAATCATATTTTCCACCGGTTCGCGGGGGGTACCGTAACAATTGAGGGCAAATTCCGCCCATTCCAACAACTCCCCATTTTCCACCATTTCGCGAAATCGGCTGTGGTCCACAAAATAATAATCCCTGGCGTGAACTTCCCCGGGGCGCGGGGGGCGAGTGGTGACCGAGATAGACAAGTGGAGTTCCGGATGGCGCGCCAAGAGCGATCGCAGCAAAGTGCCTTTGCCCACACCACTCGGTCCGGTTAAAACAATCAATCTGCCCGTCTGCATAACAATCAGCGATTTCCAGAAAACAGTTCGCAATCAGCAACCGTAGGGGGGCTTCGCGGTGCGCCCCTAGCAAGTTAGATGGGAATATTGTAAGGCTTCAAGTTGCCTCAAAGAGAATTTTTCCCGGGCTAACGGCTACCCCAGCGCGCCGATGCGGAGGGCAGATAAACAATCAACACCGAGTAATCCGCGAGAGATTTTAACTGTCCTTATTGGTAAAAAAGCGATGACCCATCGTCTCGGGCTGAATGGCAGAGAGAATGATATGGTTAGAATCCATAACAATCACCGATCGCGTTCGGCGTCCGTAGGTGGCATCGATCAGGCGATTGGCCTCCCGAGCATCGTTCACGATCCGCTTAATGGGAGCCGACTCAGGGCTAACAATGGCAATCACGCGGTTAGCAGAGATGATATTACCAAAGCCGATATTAATAAGCTGAATATCCATAGCAACAGAAATCCTCGCGGCGTAAAAAATTTGTTGTTGAAGAGTGTTTTCATAAAGCCCGAAGCGATGAGCAACGGTTTCCGGTTGAGTACACACAGAATCATCTGACCCGCATCAGAAGGCTGGGACAAAAATCCGAATCATCGGTAGGGGTTTGAGGTCTCGGCATCAAGAAAATAAATCATAACCAGCGATCGCGCTTAGGCGAGATCGGCACTGTGCGCGATCGCTCGGTTGGTTTCCGGTGCCGAGGGAATGGTAGGCTAAATGGAGGCACACTCAGCATTGACAATGGCAAGCCGATGTTTGGCAGACAGAATGAATTTCAAAACCGATCGCAATAAATGAAAGATCCATGGGTAACGGACAAGCTTTCGCCTCGGGTGCCCCTGCAAACATCTAATTTCAATAGTATCGATAAAAATTTTGGGTAACAAGGCAAAAAAGCGCAAAAAAGCGAGTTTCTGGATTTTATGGGCTTTTTTTTACCCCCCTCTAACTTTTAATGTAACTCGGATAACTTTTCTTCTGGATCCAAACCGATGCAACCCGTTGATTTCACCACTTTAACTGCGGCGTATTGCGAGCTGAGAGCCACCTGGCTACCCGCGCGACTCGAACAGGTTTATCAGCGCGATCGCTACAGGATTTGTCTTGCCCTGCGAACCCTCAAGCAGCGGGGCTGGCTGACGGTTTCCTGGCACCCGCAAGCCGCCAGAATCCACATTGGAGATCCGCCACCGCGCACCCCGGATACCTTTACCTTTAGCGACCAACTGCGCCATCAACTCAAAGGGTTAGCCTTAGTTGCGATCTCCCCGGTAGCTGCTTGGGAACGCGCCCTGGACCTGCAATTTGCCAAACGTCCGGGCGATCGCGTCTTGTGGCACCTGTACGTAGAAATTATGGGCAAACGCAGTAACGTTATCCTCGCCAACGAAAGCAATCAAATCGTCACCGCCGCCCATCAAGTCAGCGAACAACAATCGCGGGTGCGGCCGATCCTCACCGGGCAACCCTACGAACCGCCACCGGCGCTCACGGATCCCGCCCCCAGCTTAAGCGAATCCCAACAACGCTGGCAAGAACGAGTGGCCTTGATTCCGGGAAAACTGGGGCGTCAACTGCTAAAAAGCTACCGGGGTCTGAGTTCACATTGGGCCAATTCGATGATTCGCGCCGCCGATCTCGACCCGGAACAATCCACCGAGAGCCTCAGGGCATCGGACTGGGAACGATTATTCCAGCGCTGGCAAGAGTGGCTCAAAACCCTGGAAGCTTGGCAACATGGGGATTTATCCGGTCTGCACCCTCAGCGGACCAGTGGGGGATACAGTGTTATCCAATGGGGTGGGCAATCGCCGCCGAAGCCGGAAGACACTGCGCCTTCGGTGCAAGCATTGCTCGATCGCTACTATTGCGATCGCCTCAACGAAGGGGAATTCAAACAACTGCGCCATCAACTCCTGCAAAAACTCAACAATCTGCTGAAAAAATTGCGGGTTAAGGCGCAAGGGTTTGAACGGCGGTTGGACCAATCGGCGCTGGCGGACGAATATCGGCAAAAAGCGGATTTGCTGATGGCACACCTGCACCAGTGGGAACCGGGGATGAAGTCGATGACCCTGGCTGATTTTGAAACCGGGGAACCGATTGAAATCGAACTGGATCCGGAAAAAAATGCGGTGCAAAATGCTCAAGGTCTTTACAAACAACACCAAAAGCTGAAACGGGCGCGCAGTGCAGTGGAACCGTTATTGGCACAAGTGGATCGCGAGATTCAGTATTTGGAACAGGTGGAGGTGGCGATCGCCCAACTCGATAGCTACCGCGAACCGATGGACTTGCAAGCCCTGGAAGAAATCCGCGACGAATTGATGCAGGAGGGATATCTGCGCGATCGAGATCGTCGCAGCCAAAACCAACCCCCCGCCACGGATTTTTACCGCTTCGAGTCTCCTAGCGGGTTTGAATTGCTGGTGGGACGCAATAATCGCCAGAATGATTTGCTCAGTTTTCGCGTGGCGACGGAGTATGATTTGTGGTTCCATACTCAGGAGATTGCCGGCAGTCACGTGTTGTTACGGTTGGATCCCGGCGCAGTTGCCGATAAGGCGGATTTGCAATTTGCCGCCGATGTGACGGGGTACTTTAGCCGCGCCCGTCAGAGCGATCGCGTGCCGGTGGTCTATACGGAACCGAAGCATGTTTACAAGCCCAAAGGTGCAAAACCTGGTATGGTCATCTACAAGCACGAGCGGATAATCTGGGGGCGTCCGCAGCAACTGGCTCCCAAAAGTTAAGGTTTTGTTATGCCTACTTTGGAGGAGTGATTAAACTTTCCTATCACCCTGTTAAGTTTTGTTACGGAAAAATCGTGTCTTCTGTTACAATGTCAATTGAGGAAAAGATTGAATATCGTTAACCCGCTGCACGAAGAAGGGAACGCGCAGAATGGGATTCCTCAATTAGAAACGACAACGGAAAAGGTATTTTTTCCTCGGCCAGCTATGGATTAAGCTGGTCTTTTTTTTATGATTTTTCTCGCAAAAGCTTTGGTGGATAAGGGTTTAAAGTTTTTTATCCGCCTGAATTGTTATTTTTTGGCTCCCGCATCCCTAAAAAAATGAGGGCTAGCGAGAGAGGTCCCAAAGGGGGGACTGAATGCTAGCGCCTCTTGCAGTAGAACCTAGGAACCAGAGAAAAGGTTAAGCCGCAACCGCAGGGGAGGGGGTGGAAACGGGGATGGGTTCGGAAAGCAGTTGGTTGTAAACGTAGGCTAACCGGGTGGCGACGCTATCCCAGCTAAAAGCGAGTTCCACGCGCAGGCGACCGGTGGTGCCCAGTTCGCTTCCCCATTCGGGATTGGCTAAAATGCGATCGATGGCTTCGGCAAAGTCGCGATCGCTTTTTGCCGGCGCCAGCAGACCGGTGACTTCTCGGACCACGGTAAATTTCAGACCGCCCACATTGCTTGCTACCACGGGGGTGCGACTGGCCATTGCTTCGATCGCCACGAGGCCAAAGGGTTCGTAGTGACTGGGTACCACGCAGACATCGGCGGCGGCGTAGTATAGGTGCAGGTTAGAGCGGCCCAGTCGTCCGGGGAAGGAGGTGATGTCATCGAGTCCGAGTTCTTTGACGATGCCGTGAATGCGATCGCGCTCGATTCCATCACTCTGTCCGGGCCGATATCCGCCACCGATAATTAAGTTGAGGTTTTCGCGATCGCGCAAGCTAGATTGCCCCACCGCTCTCACTAAGGTTTCGATCCCTTTGCGGCGATCGAAGCGCCCCACATACAGGATGGTTTTGGCATCCTCGGCAATGCCTAGGGCTTGGCGCGCTTCTTGGCGAGAAATCTGGCCGAATCTTTCGATATCCGTACCGCAAGGAATGACTTCGATCGCTCCTTTACGCGATACTAGCGCCCGCATGTGCTGTTCTTCTTGCGGACTGGTGGCCACTACGCGATCGACCGTTTCCAGACAAGCTTTTTCCGTTGCCAGTCGCGTCGAGGCGATGTCCGGTAAATCGCGAACGCTTCTATATTTAACCGCACCTAATGAGTGATAGGTGTGAACTAGTCTCACGGGTTGGTGTTTTTTCAGCTCCATCCCCACCCAAGAGGACAGCCAATAATTTGTATGTATCAGGGAATACTGTATTCCTTCTCGATGTTGGAATTTCTGAAACGCTTTGACAAATTCCGGGAGATAACTAAATATGCGATCTCGATTGATAAACTCTTCTGGCCCTGCGGTTAAGCGGATGGTTCGGCAGTTCGGGTGATGCTGAACGATCGCTGATTGCTCGGGACTGTTGCGCCGTGCGAACATATCCACTTTCCATCCCAGTTTAGCGAGGGCTAACCCGACTTGTAATACGTAGACGTTTTGACCGCCGGCTTCTTCTTTACCGATTTGTGCGGCGGGATCGCCCGTTACCGAAATTAAAGCGATGCGATTTTTTTCTTGGTTTAGCATGTCTCGATGTTTACCTTATGCCTTGCTTCCCAGCCTGCTTGCGTTCTGAGTTGTGTCATGGCTGACGCTACAGAATCTCAGGGTGGGAAACTTTTTCCCAGCTAAGGACACTGACGAGTCGCGTAAAAGATATTATTTTACCGATCTTTCAGTCTCCTCTCAATGCCGACGGGGTTAGCTGACGGGCGAGGACTGAGAGATGTCCCTCTCCTTCAGAGTGAACTGGGAATTGAGCATCCCCGTTGGGTTCCTTCTGATGAAGATAAGCCCCTGAACTTGGTTCCCCCGCTCCAGTTTCCGTGAGATTTGGAGAACTTATATTCTCGATGAGAATCGGTTATCCTCCTGCGGTCAACTGGATTAGGCTGACTTTTTTAAGCTGATGGTACTAACTATAGCTTAAATTTTTTGGCACTTCAATACGTCTGGGGTTGTATTTTTCCCCAACCCTCTAGAATTGAATTCATCTATCTAGAGATAGAGATTTAGGTCTCGCTGAGGGTAGAAATTTGACCAAAGGATCCAGGGTCGTGCCCGGGATCGGGAGTGTAACGATGTGGAAGTATCGACGATTACAGGAAGTTCGAGATCCCAGGGTCGGGGCGCAGGATTCAGGGTGCCCGGGGGGCGCGATCGCCCTCTAGCGCTTCTAATACAGTCCATAACCGCCGGGGATTGATGATTACACGACGTTCGAGATCCCAGGGTCAGGGCGCAGGATTCAGGGTCTCGGAGGGGCGCGATCGCCCCCTACGGCTTCTAATACAGTCCATAACCGCCGGGGATCGACCTAAACGCTTTGTCGCCCCCTTATCCTTGATTGTCTGATGCCGGATTTTCTGGCCGCAATTCCACATCCTCATAAACACTCTCCATGCTGAGGGTAAAATCCACGCTAGCGAGATGAACTTCTCGGCTATTTTCGTCATAGGAATACAACACCCACAACCCTTCACTATTGCGCCGAAAGCAATCCACCCGCTGGCGCTTTTGATTGATTAAAACATATTCAGTTAAAGTCTCGATTTCCCGATAGTCGGCAAATTTATCACCCCGGTCAAACGCTTCTGTTTTCTCCGATAAAACCTCCACAATTAAACGGGGATAGCGCTTAAATGAGTCCAATTCTCTATCCCGTTCGTCGCAGGTTGCCATAACATCGGGATAGTAATAGGTATTTTTTGACTCGATGCGAGCTTTCATATCTGCCATATAAACCCGACAGCCGGTTCCTCGGACATGGCTTCTTAAAAGCGCAAATAAATTGCCAGCAATGGTCACATGAGCATCGCTAGCTCCCGCCATTGCGTAAATGTTTCCGTCAATATACTCATGTTTTATCGGGCTGTTTTCCTCGCCTTTGAGATAGTCTTCTGGAGACAAGTAGTTTGCGCTTGAATTGGCAATCATAGTTTTTAATCCTATGGGTGACGGTTTTCTTAAATTATATCGCAATTCCCGGGGTTGGATTCTACCGAATGAGTGCAAATGGTTCGGTGGGCAATGCTTTGCAAAGGGTTCGGTGGGTAATGTCCAGCCTACCATTACCCCTACGCTTGGGAAAGCTGGATGAAAAGCGACCCAGAGGTGGATGGATGAAGGGATGAAAGGCCGAAGAATCCGCCTCGGGTGAAAATTCGGGGAAAATTTGGCGATCGCGCGTTAAAAATGCCAGTCAAAGTGTTAAAATAGGGGGAGTATTAAAGTCGGGATATAAGGAGAAACACCCTTGACTATCCTCAGCGCTCCTGCCACTCACGATCGCATGCCTGCAGAATGGGAACCCCATGCGGCGTGCTGGTTGGCTTTTCCCAGCCATGAAAAGGAATGGGGAGAGTATTTGTCGGCGGCGCGGGCGGAATTTGTGCAGTTGTGTCGGGCGATCGCCGATCCCGATCCCCGCACCGGTAAACCGCGCGGCGAAAGGTTAGAAATTCTGGTGCTGGATGAGGCGGGAAAAACCACCGCCGAAGCATGGCTGGATGGAATTCCGGCGCGCTTTCATCTGATGCCGTTTGGCGATATTTGGCTGCGGGATATCGGACCGATTTTTCGCTGGAAAAGCGCGGGCAAACTGGCGACAATTCGGTTTAATTTTAACGGATGGGGCGGCAAATATATCATGCCGGGAGATGAAAAGGTTGCCCAAGGAATTAGCGATCGCCTCGGTTTATGCAGCGATTATTTTCCCGAAGTTATCGAAGGGGGTGGGATAGAAATTGATGGCGAAGGCACCTGCTTAACTACCCGCCAATGTTTGCTCAATTCGAATCGCAATCCCGATCGCAGCCCAGCCCAACTCGAAGCGGTGCTGCGATCGGCTTTTGGCATCAAAAAAGTGCTGTGGATCGAGCGCGGATTGCTCAACGACCATACCGACGGACATATTGACACGATCGCTCGATTTGTTGCCCCGGGTGTGGTGCTGTGCATGGAACCCCGCAACGCCGACGATCCCAATGCCGAAATCCTAGCAGAAATTGCCCGGGATTTATCCACCTTTACCGATGCCAAAGGACGGCATTTGCGCGTGATTCGCATTCCGTCACCGGGTAAAATTGTAGACGACAGGGGTGAAATTATGCCCGCCAGTTACGTGAATTTTTATATCGGAAATCGCACGGTGGTGGTGCCCACTTATGGAAGTGAGTGGGATGAGTCCGCTGTAGAAGCGATCGCGAAACTTTTTCCCACCCGACGCGCGATCGGACTTTCCGCCAAAGCCATTTTAACCGGAGGCGGTGCATTTCACTGCATCACTCAGCAACACCCCGCATTTCCTGCTGAAATTTAACCAACCGCGTCGCAATTTCCAGACCTGAAAAATCACCGAGAATTAACCCTCAAACCCAAACCATGAATCAAGCCGTTACTGTTGCTGCATTGCAAACCTCATTTACCCAAGACAAACAAGCCAATGTCGATCGCATCACGGAATTAGTCCGCGAAGCGGCGGGGAAAGGCGCGCAAATCATTTTACCTTCCGAGTTGTTTGAAAGCTATTATTTTTGCCGCGAAGAACGAGAGCATTTTTTCGACTGGGCGCATCCGGTGGATGCCCATCCCACTTTGACTCATTTTCAACAATTAGCCCAAGAATTAGGCGTCGTTATTCCCGTGTCTTTTTTTGAAAAAGCCGGACCAGCATATTACAATAGCGTGGCGATAATCGATGCCAATGGGGAACGATTGGGAATTTACCGGAAAAGTCACATTCCCGATGGGCCGGGTTATGAGGAAAAGTTTTATTTCCGCCCGGGAAATACGGGGTTTAAAGTTTGGCCGACTCGCTATGGTACGATTGGGGTAGGAATTTGTTGGGATCAGTGGTTTCCAGAGTGCGCCCGTTCTCTGGTATTGATGGGGGCGGATGTGCTATTTTATCCGACGGCGATCGGTAGCGAACCGCAAGACCCGGAGTTGGATACCAAAGACCCTTGGCAACGAGTAATGATGGGTCATGCCGTGGCAAATGTGGTGCCCGTGGTGGCGGCAAATCGCGTGGGAATGGAAGGGAATCAAACGTTTTACGGTCACTCGTTTATTGCCGATTATCGCGGGGATAAAGTGGCGGAATTGCCCGGGGATAAAGAAGGAGTCATTTGCGCCAGGTTTGATTGGGCGGAAATTGCCCGATATCGCGCTTCATTTGGGTTTTTCCGCGATCGCAGACCCGAACTGTACGGCGTTCTTGTCACCGCCGATGGAACCTTGTAAAAAGTCCGCATCCTCCTCCCGCGTTACCCGAGGTTCCGCCTCCCCACCGTAAATCTGCAAAAATCGCGGGCATTATTTTCCCCGCCGAGGAATTAAAGAAGAGGGAAACGCCGAGGGAATTCGCTTGACCAGCAACAGGAGTAAAAATAGCAAAAATTGCACCACTACAATGCTCGGACCCGAGGCAAAATTAAACAGTCCCGATCCGAGCATTCCGAGAATCGAACCCATTGCACCCATAGTCACAGAAATTGCCATAAATTTCGCAAAAGGATGGCCGAGTAATTTCGCTGTTGCTGCGGGAATGACCAGAAACGCATTCACCAATAAAATCCCCACGGCTTTAATTGAAACTGCAACGGTTAGAGACAGCAAAATCACAAATAAATAGCGATGAAAGTCCACGGCGATGCCTTGCACTTGGGCTAAATCCGGATTGAGGGTAATTAAAATTTGCTGTCGCCAAGTGGAGAACAAAAACACGCTACTGATAAGCAACAACAGGCTAATTAAGAGAATATCTGTGAGGTTAATTGCCAAGATATCCCCAAACAAGACAGCCATCAAATTGCCCCGATAGCCTTGTAAAAAGCTGGTTAAAATTACCCCGATCGCTAAAGCGGCGGAGACGGCAATACTAAATACACTGTCACTGGGAAGCTTGGTTTTTTCGATTAAATAAAGCGCGCCGAGTCCAAAACAGAGGGTAAAGGGCAAGAGAGTCCAGGTTGGATCCACCTGCAATAACACCCCCAACACCACGCCAACTAAGGCAGAGTGCCCCACGGCATGACTGAAAAAGGATAACTGGCGCAGGGTGACGAAACATCCGAGCAATCCGCCGAGGATTCCCATTAACACCCCACCGGCGATCGCCCGCTGCATGAATGGCAACCCCAGTAATTCTAGAAGATTGGCGATCGCCGTGTCGCTTCCTTGCAACCCAATCGAAGTGCAGGAGTTGAAGATTTCTAAAAAATTGACTATCATCATTAATATCTGTACGATTGAACAGGTATTGAACCTTTTTGGCTTAACATTTACCTAAACCTGCAAAATGTCAGTTAACTATTCTATCGATAAAACGGAAAATCCTGCGCCCAGGGAGGCGGATGATTTGCAGTGCCTGCCGGAACATCCCCTAGATATTGACAATATCCATACCATCCAAAATCATCTGCTCGATGCAGACAAAGCCCAACAAATGGCCGAGTTTTTTAGTTTTCTGGGCGATGCCAATCGGTTGCGAATTATCTCGGCTTTGTCGCTGAAAGAATTATGCGTTCACGAATTAGCCGCCATTGTCAAGATGAGCGAGTCGGCAGTTTCTCATCAATTGCGGAATTTAAAGGCAATTCGACTGGTCAGCTATCGCAAAGAAGGACGGCGGGTTTACTATCGCCTGCAAGATAATCACGTCTTTAGCCTTTATGAGGCAGTTGCCGACCATCTGGATGAAAAAGATTCGGGGTAATTTTATTAACTGAAAGTTGTTCTATTGATGCAGTTGCTAACAGAATAAAGCGGCTGTATTGCAATTAAAAATAGCCAGGTTGAAAAGAGGGAAAATGAGTAATGGTACAATGAGGCAGAGCCTCTGGGGGGCGTTCCCAGGCAGAGCCTAGGAACGAGTAAAACGAGTAAATGATGATGGCGATCGGGAGCAAAAAGGGGGTGGGAATTTTCCGAAGTATCTCTTGCCTTTCTTCGTTTAATGATGATGGTGATAGCGAGCAAAATCCGGGCCATAAGTGGCTAATAAATTTTGCGGGGCCAGTGCGACTTCCGGTTCGCCGCTACAGACCACGGTTTGATTCAGACAAATGACGCGATCGCAGTGGCGACTGACCATATTTAGATCGTGGGACACCTGCAACACGGTCCAATTTTGCTCGCGTTTTAACTCATTGAGAAGGGAATAAAATTCCGCTTCGCCTTGAATATCCATGCCCGCCAACGCTTCATCTAAAACGAGCAAATGTCGAGGAATCACCAAACAATAAGCAAGCAACACGCGCTTCAATTGTCCGCCACTTAACCCGCCGATCGCGCGATTTCGCAAATGATAGGCATCCACTCGTTGCAGCGCCCAAGCAACGGCAGTTTCTTTTTCCGGGTCATTTTGCCAAGGAAAGCGAAAGGGAAGGCTTGCGGATGACAAATTACGGGTAAATCGTCTCTCCCCTTGTGCTTTTCGCCATCCGAGTCCCACTAATTCTTTCACTGAAATCGGGAAAGAACGGTCAAAAATAAAATTTTGCGGCACATAGCCCAAGCGCGATCGCAATCTTCCCAGTTTTTCCAAGGGTTTGCCGAACATTTCTATCTGACCGCCACTGCGCGGAATTAACCCTAAAATAGCTTGCGCCAAGGTACTTTTTCCCGCCCCATTCGGTCCGACAATTGCCGTATTGGTTGCCGAGGGCAATTGAAACGAAACATCTCGCAGGGCGGGATAACTGCCGCGATAAACGGTTAAATTGTCTACCTTGACCGGGGTAGATTCTTGCAGAGAAATGGACTCGGGGCGTCTGCTGCCATTCCTTTCATCCTCAGAATTCATAGGAAGTTACTTGCACGCAGTTTCTAGGGTTTGCAAATTGGATTTCATTGCTGTAAAATAATGTTGCGGTTCCAGCGGTCCGGACACTAAGGGGTCGATCGCATAAAGGGTGAGGTTCAAGTCTTGCGAGAGGGTTTCTAACAATTTGTTATCCACTCCCGGTTCCCCTAATATCGCCTTTACGTTATAGTTTTCCACGGCTTCTACTGTGGTTTGCACTTCTTTCGGGGACAGGTTGGTTTCCGGAATGGAGACCACCGCCACTTGCTGTAGTCCATAGCGTTGCGCTAAGTAAGGATAAGCATCGTGGAAAGTAATAAAGGTGCAGTTGGGATACTGCTTTAGCTGCTGCTGAAACTCGGCATTGAGTTGGTCTAATTTCTGGATGTAATCGGCGGCATTGGCTTCATAAATGGCCTGATTTTCCGGGTCGGCAGCGATTAACCCGTCGCGAATGTTTTCCACTTGTTGTTTGGCTAAAACCGGGTCAAGCCAAACGTGGGGATTTCCGCCTTCGTGAACGTGGTGATGGTGGTGTTCGTCGTGATGTTCTGCTGCGGTATCATGGTGATGTTCCCCATGTGCTGCGTGGGTCTCCTTGAGGGGGTTCATCACGGGAGAAATTTCTTCTACGGTTTGAATGCCAACACTGGCATCGATTTGTTTTAAGTCGGAAT
This sequence comes from Phormidium sp. CCY1219, assembly GCF_055795085.1. NCBI lineage: Bacteria > Bacillati > Cyanobacteriota > Cyanophyceae > Oscillatoriales > Oscillatoriaceae > Phormidium > Phormidium sp. CCY1219. The sequence goes on from NZ_JAYFEQ010000635.1 coordinate 23,893, forward strand.
TGCCGGCATTTGTTACCGTATCTTCGAGAAATTCTTCTAAACCGAGACCATTTTTGATTAAAATATCGGCAGTGGCGATCGCTGTGACATCTTCCGGTTTGGCCTGATATTCATGCACCTCGGCCCCTGGGGGAATCAATACCGTCACTTGTGCTTTATCTCCCGCCACCGCTTTGGTAAACCAGTACATCGGCAAAAAAGTGGCCACTGCGTTTAAAGATTGCGCCTCGGATACCGCAGTTTGTTCCTGGGATACGGACTCGGAAGGAGTCTCGCGACAGGCGATCGCCACTGGCATCACCAGCAGCGCCATCAACAATTTTCCCACAGTCTGGCGAATCATTTGCACTCTCCTTGTCTCCCCATGACGGTAGATGCTTGCACTACATTTTCGAGAACGGTTCTTATTCTACCGCATACGAGAATAAATCTCATTCTATTTTTTGCCGAGATTGCTGGGATGGGTACATTGCAGATTGCCAATTACAATTTATTCTTGTGGGGTGTGTACTGCCCACCGGGCGATGGATTTCCCACCCCCAAGCTGTACCCCCGATAAATTAGCATCCAAATTGCACAAAAGAAAACAGCTAACTGAGAAAAACCTAATTACATGAATGGGGGGGGGTTATCCGATAGTTTTCTGATTTCGCGATTGGGAACAGCGCAGATTTGTTCTGGATTCGTGCCAGGGCGGGAATGACCGATGGGAGTGGCGTAGTTGCCGCCAGCAAAAGACTGGTGGACAAAATGACCGGAAAATCGATAAACTGTAAAGAGAGAGATGCTATAATACAATAGGATAAAAACAGTTTAAAATCATGCCTAAACCGATACTTTTTAGCAATCCAAATGCCTACGGTGGCCGCACGGCCAAATGGACAGAATATGCAAGAAAACTGTTACGAGATTTCGGCATCGAACACGAGGCGATCGCCACGCAACCGGACCGGAAAACCATCGAGATAGTGCGGCGCGCCATTGACGAGTCGGGGGTGCGCTTGGCGATCGCGATGGGAGGAGACGGAACGTTTTCCGAGGTGGCGCAAGGGGTACTTTCGTCCCAACATGCCTCGGAAGTCACCGTAGCACTGTTACCCACGGGAACGGGAAACAACCAAGGCAAGTCATTTGGCATGAAAAGCGGCGATCGCGCATTGCCCGAGAACGTGAGAGCGATCGCCGAGGGCAAAACCATGCTGTTAGATGCGGGACGCTTGCAGCATCTAGACGAAGAGAATCGGGCGATAAAAACCGATTGGTTTGTGGATTCCCTGAGTTTCGGATGGGACGCAGAAATTGTCGAAAAGAGCAATCGCGATCGCGCTACAGTGTCCTCAATCCCCTTTTTAAGTGAGATATACAGAGACCAGCTTATTTATGTGGGCGCATCGATTCAGCATTCGATCGCAACCCTGTATCGGGATAGGGCGTTTGATGTGTGCGTGGAGATTGATGGAGGGAAGCATCACTATCAAAGCGCGATCGATATTATCGTGAAAAACACCCTAGTTTATGGCGGCGACTGGATACCCGCGCCCGATTCCTTACCGGATGATGGTTATTTTGAGTTGATTCCGGTGATGGGAAGGGGAGAATTTTTCTGGAAGGCGATCGCCAACCTGCGATCGGGTCCCTTTTCGGAAGCGGACTTTCGCCGTTGGGGCATCGCCCTGTCTCCCACGCGACGCGGATCTGCGTTTCAGTTTGAAATTTTACCCCAGTATCGCCACTCCATCCCAGCAGGGCAAATGGACGGAGAGGAATATCAAGTGAGTTCGCGGTTTCGCATCGACGTGCGACAGCAGGTGTTGCGGTTTGTCGTGCCGCAGTCTTATTCGCGCGATCGCCGCGATTGATAGTCCAGGGCACAGCGGTTTCCCATCCCCGCAATGGGGCGTTCTGCGATCGGGAAGGGTGAATGCGCGCCGCCTAACTTTTTGCCGGGACAAAGCCCGTCACCGCGATCGGATTTTACCTAACTTTTTCTCGCACAAAGGTTGGTTCGGTGGTGATGGGAATCTAAATTTTTCTCGGATTACGGTTAAGTAGAATGATTAAACGGGCTAATTTGAGTGAATAAAGGAACCGAAACAATGGCCAGTTTGACCAGCCAAGGGGCAAACACGAGGCTAAGAATCAAGCAGATTGCCGCCATGCAAACCGCCGAGACTTTCACGATTTCTTCTTGGGTATTTACGCTCAAGCAGACTGCGATCGAAGCGATCGCTAAGGTCGTTAATGAGGGCGCAAGCATCATTTGAATTACCTCTGTACATACTTCATGTAAGATGCAGTGCGTTCCTTCGGCTTTTTAGACCTACTTCCGTCTCTCCAGGATGACGAACCGATCGTCGGTGGGGAGATGAACGATTTCTAGTATGTATTCTGGTTTACAACTTTTTTGGGCGATTGTCAAGCCCTCGCCCAAAAATTTTTTTGCGATCGGCGATTTTTGCCCTTTATTGAGGCTGGGGCACTGGTTGGGGCACCGGCTGGGGCACCGGTTGAGGCACCGGCTGGGGCACCGGTTGGGGCACCGGTTGGGGCACCGGTTCCGGTGCGGGAGACGGCGTGGGTTCCGGTGCGGGACCGGGAATTGGCTCCGGAGTCGGGGGTGCCGGATTCGGCGGTGTGGGGGCGGGGGTAGGGGCTGGATCCGGCACTTGAATGGATTGCCCGACAGATTGGAGAGTTGGAAAAGTCATAAGCGTTTGCGAGTGGCAACGGTTTGCAAGAGAAAAGGCGATCGCCTCAGTTTTCAGCAAATCCACCGCCAATCGATTGCCGATGCAATTGCCGAAGAGTGAGGGACAAGTAGCGATCGCCGGGGATAGTGTTGGCAAAAATTTCCGCGCTTTGAGAAAGTTATCACAAGCGCGATCGCCCTCATTGGAAAACAGAATATCCAAAACCTTGGCGCGATCGCCTCTACCGAAAGCATCATTTTTCCTCCCCACTCGAACAAATTTTCCCTTTTTTCTGAACTTCTGGAACGGTGGGAGCGAGGGTTGTGCGAGTGCTTGTTACCGCCCCCTGGGAGCGAGGGCAGGTTTGAAACCGGGGGGATTTGCCGCCGGCACAGTTTATCTTCCCTGTATGCGAACCACGAGTAAGGCAACTAAGGCGATCGCCAGTCCCCCAGCAGTCCAAGCGATAACCGGATACTCAGCTTGGCGCACCGCGATCGCGATATACGCCCAAACGAACACCAAATTAAACGCAATATCGGTGCGTTGCCAGGTCACAAATGCGGCGATCGCTGCTGCGATCGCCAACATTATCGCCGTCCAAATCACCGGCGTGATGAAGCCACCATTCCAGCCCAAAGCATAAAGCGCACTGGCAATATTAACAATCGTTGCCACGCTAATCCAAGCCAAATAAATGCTCAAAGGAATATTAACAAACCACTTATCCGAACGAGACACTCGCGTTAAGCCAATATCCAAACGCAGATAAGTGCCGATGAGGGCAAGCAAAATGCACAGCATGGCCAAAACCGACCAGGAAAAAAGCAGGTATTCAAACAAAAACACCCAGATAATTTGAGCCACACTCGCTACCACTAACAGGTAGCCCATAGGACGCAAGCGAGGATTATCCCGTTGTGTCGGTAAAACTTGGTAAATGCCGAAGCTAATTAATCCCAGATAAATAATCCCCCAAATGGCAAAGGCATAGTTAGCGGGAATAATCAGCACATTTTGAAAATATTGGTTAGAAATTTCGCCAATCGTCAACCCATTAAAGGGGGAAATATTGGCGAGAATATTCGTGCCAAATGCGGCCAAAATTGCGATTAAAGTGGCCACCGAACGAAAGAGGTCGGAGGTCGAGCGTTCAGAGACCTGTGTCATGGCAATAGCTCCGTGGGTTTTTTGTTATTTTAGGCGATCGCACCTCCTAAAGCACTCATCCTTAAAGCAGAGTTTTACCATGCCCCTTCCGTATAGGATTGGATTTGGGGGAATCACGCGGGCGGTGCGTGACCCCCGGATGTAAGTGCGGTAAAATAGCACAATTGGCGGGCGGGGGTCACGCACCCTACGGTGGATTTGGGGGAATGACGCGGGCGGTGCGTGACCCCCGGATGTAAGTGCGGTAAAATGGCACAATTGGCGGGCGGGGGTCACGCACCCTACGGTGGGGATGAATCAAGCGGATAATTTAGTGCGATCGCAGTGCTCGGCGCGCTAACTTGGCGTAGGTCTTCACCGTTTGGTAGGGCATATTCAGGTCAGCGGCGATCGCCTGTAAGGATTCGCCTAACTCGCGACGGGCGAGAATGGTAGCCCAGGTTTCGGAAATTTCGCGAGCGCGATCGCCTCCCTTGCGCTTGCGCTGACTCATAAACAGTTCCGTCAATTCCGCCATTCGTTCCGCCAAAAGACTTTGCATCGAAGGCACGCTGGGGGCAGACTCACAAGACCAACCCAAGCGAGTTTGACCCAAACCGAACGTGGTCTTATGTCCGGTACCACAATAGGGGGCCAAGCGTCCCAACGCATAGAACAACTGTTCGTATTCCGGCACTTCCCCCGCTTGACGGGATAAACCAAACTCAACCGCCCCGGTAAATCCCGTCACCATGCCTTTTTTCCCGGCGGCGACTTTCATCGACTCTAACTGATGGCGGTGGATCAGCACTGACTCTTCCACCCACTGCAAAAACTTCTCCTGGTCTACATTCATCCCCGAGAAATCGTTCCAGCGACGCAGATAACTGTGAAATACATTCGTCGGTACTGGGAGGGGGAAGTGATGCTTCTTGCGGCGAAAACTGGTGGGCGTGACAAAACTCAATCGCATCGTCGGCGGATTTGGGGGGGCGGAATCCCACAGCGTGCTATATTTAACCGGATCCAAAGCAATTTCACAAGCGCGAATCGACAGCGGCGCATTTCGCAAGTCAATTTCCTCGGGCAACTGACGCACCCACTCCCGGAAAAACTGCACCACCGGTTTCGAGAGTGCGGTCACGTACCACCGATAGGTTTGGCCCACTTGCAGTTGAAAATCCTTGCCAGAAGAGACCAATTCCCCTTCTAACCCCGAAATCGTAAAGGGTTTTTCCGATTGTCCGTCATGCAAATAAGCGGACAATTTTGGGTCAGCTTGGCGCACTTGGTCTAAAAACCAAGCGTGCAACCCAATGCTGTATTGCGCGTAAAGATAATCCGCCGCCCGGGGGGTGAGTTCAAACACTAAACCCAGCAATTCCGTATCCGCCGTCCAGTTCAAATGAGAACCAGAAGAATAGGCGGCAGAACCTCGGCTTAAATCTACTGTGCCTGGGGCATAAAGTTGAGTAATGTTTTCCCTGACCTGGGACTTATTGGCTGTATTAATTGGAGACAGTTGTAAGTTTGACATGATGACAGCTTCCTTGATTATTAGGGTTCGACAATTGAGTGGCGATCGCAGCAAAAATACCTCATACAGTATTGAAGTATTACCCATAGTTTTCCAGCCATAAAAACCTATTATTGGTTATTTTTGACTGGTATTTTTATCCCGAAATCGCCAGAATAGCGGGCTGTTTGTTCCTCCAGTTGGCTCTTCTGTACTTGTAATCTCTTGCGAGTCTTTTATCGTGCTGACTTCGCTTAAATTTGATGTTTGCATCCCCTTTTATTATACCTCATATTTTTGCAATCTACCATCAATGGAAGGAAAATTTATCAAAAACATTAATCAGAGCGGCACACGGTCAATTCCGAGCGAACTTGTCGATGAGTTGCCAAATAATCCGAGAGCCAATTGCAGCCGCGATCGAGCAGGGAACTCAATCCTTCCAACTCCCACCAAGTCACCGCATTATCCGTGCCAACCGTGACGATTTGTTCTCCATTGGAGAGAAACGTCATGCTCAGCACATCGGTTTCATCCGCCTGAAACTTGGCGAGAACTTGCTTTGATAGGGAACCGGATAACACAAAAAGCGTTACCGTACCATCGGTGCCGGCAGTGGCCAACAAATTGCCATCGGGACTAAAACTCATACTATTGATCCAGCGAGTATCGCTATTGAATTTATCTAGTTCTTCACCGGACAAATTCCACAAGCGAATTTTGCCATCTTCGGCGGCGATCGCGAGGCGCTTTCCGTCCGGACTAAAACTCACACTGGTGACTTCCCCGTAAGGAAAAGGGAGTTTCCGAACCTGGTTATTTGATAAATTCCACACTTGCAACAGACCCGGCCCATTGGCGATCGCGATCCGCTCGCCATCGGAGCTAAAACTAATACTTTTCACTTCATTTCCCATACTCTTAAATTCCGGTTCTAGGGAATTGCCGAACAAATCCCAAAGACGAACCATGCCATCTTCCCCCGCAGTGGCGAGGCGCTGCCCGTCGGAACTAAAACTCATGCTAACGATGCGACCCTCATGGGCGGTAAAAGAGGGACTTTGCGCCGTACCGGACAAGTTCCAAATTCTAAGCTGGCCCTCGGGTTGTGCGGTAGCAAAATGTTCGCCATCGGGACTAAAAATAATCCGCCAAAACTGCGGTTTGGAATCTGACGAGGGCGCGGACAAAGACTCGACTGCTGGCGTTGAATCCGAGGACAAAAGTTCGGCTTCTGGGGTAAAGGTAACGCGATCGCCTTGAGTGCGATACAGGTGAAAAGGCGGGTTTGCATTCCCCGATAAATCCCACAATCGCACCGTACCATCCACGCCCCCAGTCACCAAGCGCTCGCCATCCGGACTAAAACTCATGCTATTGACGCGATCGTGGCGATCGCCTTTAAACTGTTCGAGCAATTCCCCGTCGAGATTCCACAATCGCACCGTTCCATCAAATCCCACCAACGCCAGATACTCGCCATTCGGACTAAACGTCATGCTATTAATCGCACTTTGAGCCGTATTAAATTCCGAGATTTCTTCTCCCGAAAGATTCCAAACCCGCACCGTACCATCGAAGGCGGCGGTAGCAAATAAATTCCCCGTGGGACTAAAGCTCATGCGATTCACCGATGGGTGAGCTTCGGGACTATCGCTGACGCTATCCATTGCGGTGGGGGTGCTGGTAAATTGCGCGATCGCTTTGCCCTCCAAGTTCCATACTTTCACCGTGCCTTCTTCCGCCGCCGTGGCAAAATGTTTCCCGTCCGGACTCAAACTGATACTATTAATATTACCTTGAATATTGTTAAACGCATTCAGTTGCTTTCCTTGCAAATTCCAAACGCGCACCGTGCCATTTTCCGACACCGTAGCGAGGCGGTTAGCATCTTGGCTAAACACCGCACTGGCGATCGGATTGGCATCTGCTTGAAAGCTAGCGATCGCGGTTCCGGAACGGTTCCACAGACGCACCGTACCATCTTCTCCCGCCGTCGCGATCCGCTCTCCATCTTTACTCCAAGTGACGCTATCGATCGCACTTTCATGGGCCGCAATCGTAGCCAAAGGAGTGCCGGAACGGTTCCACAGACGCACCGTACCATCTTCTCCCGCCGTGGCCAATCGTTCCCCATCGGGACTAAAACTGACACTTCGCACCGCACCTTGATGGCCTTTTAATTGATTTTTTTCGTGGATTTCATGGAGAATAGTTTGCAAGGCATAAAGCGGACCGATCGTGGGATACTTGGGTAAGGGGCGATCGGCATTTACCAACTGGTTTAAATCTTGTCCCGCCTGCATCGCCAGGAGCAACGCTTCCAGTTCTACCCCTTCCGATGCAAACCATTTTAAGGCATTCGCTCCTTGGCGTTCGATGAGGGTTCCTTGTTGGGCTTCCGTGAGGGCAATTTTGCCTTTAAATAAGGCGATTGCTGCCACGGCAAAAAATACCGTCATCACCGCATAGGCGCGCTTGAGCATGCGCTTGGCTTTTTGTTGCGCTTGGGTTAAAATTTGATTGGCTTCCCGTTGCTTTTGATTGGCTTCGGATAAAATATGCAGGGCTTTCTTTTCGGCATCTAGGGCTTTTTGGACTTCGCGTTTTTCGAGTTCTTGACTGGCGGCTAAAAACTGATAGTCGCGATCGCTCAAACTTTTGTCAGCCGCCCAAAGGCGGGCATCGCGCAAGGCTTTTCCGCGCAACAGTCGCGATTCATCGCGATATTCCGACGCCACCCACGCCGATAAAGCTTCGGCATAGGGGCGCAAATCATCTAACGCTCTATCCACCCAGTTTAAATCAAATACTGCCGCATAGATGGGGTTGTAAATCATTAACTGACCACCTTGCTTGCAGGTTAATCCGGAAAGCTGCAATTCGATTTGTTCCGGACTGTTATCGGCGCGGATGCCGTGGGGAGACTGTAAAATTTGCTGATACAGACCTAAGAGGCGACTGGCCCGCTTTTCATTTCGCAGCAAGCGATCGCGCAGGGTTTTTAAATGCGGCGGTTCATCTTGCGATTCCCAGTTTTCAATCGCCCGCGATCGCACCAGGGAGGCGATGAAATTGGCCGGATTTTCAATAGCGATCGGGCCATTTGCTCGGGTCGATTGACCCTCTCCATTCACCACTAACTTGCAGAGTTTTTGGGTGAGGAAAGGTTGGCCGTTCGTCCAGTGTAAAATTTCTTGCAGCAGGTCTTGCGGGTTGGTGCAAACTTGCGCCAATCCTTCAGCTAAAGGTTGTGCTTCGTGCAGTTGAAAGCCATTAAGTTGAATCGATCGCCCGATATTAAACGGCGTGCGGCTTTTGTCTTGGATTAATTCCGTGGGAGTCGCCACACCGAGGAGGACGAAGGTGAGGCGTTTGTAGTCGGGATTGTGGGCGCGTTTGTTGTAGCAAGCGCGGATAGAGGCGAAAAAATCGTCAATCGGGAAATTTAAGCCGAGGACGCTATCGATTTCGTCGATAAAAATGACAATATTTTCGCGGATGCGTTGCAGCAGGACTTGTTCGATAAATTCGCTCAAGCGCTGGGCGGGAGAGAGTTCGTCGCGATCGCGCAACCAGGTTCTAAATTCCCGGCGATCGAACAAACCAAAATAGCTGGAGATGGTGTGGATAGCCCCGGCATACCATTGCATCGAGGTCACGTCTTTATTGCCGATCGCGGATAAATCGATCGCCGCGCAGGCAATTCCTTCCGCTTGCAACTGTTGCATGGTTCTCAGTTGCAAGCTGGATTTTCCCATCTGCCGGGATGTGAGAACGTAACAAAATTCTCCCGCCTTCAGACTGGCATAGAGTTCTCGATCCGCTTGACGCACCACATAGGTGGGGGCATCTGGCGGGAGACTTCCTCCGACTTGATAGTATGCTGAAGTATGATTGGCAATCATTCAGTCACTCCGAAGCTACTCGATCGGGCGATCTTCCTCAACGCTGGGTTCCGAACTCTCGGATAAGTCATCTTTCCGAACCATCGGGTCGGCAATCGGGAACATCAGATGATTTTTTATTACTGTAACTCAAAGTCCACATCCGTAATATCGCTAGCACGACTACAGTTGACCAATCTTTCGCTGGGTCGCGTTCTAAACGGAACCAGGGTTCCCGCACGTTCGTGAAAAACGCTGAGTAAATACCGACCCGGACGCATCAAAGAAAAGGCATAATTCGGTTGAGTGGGGTCGTTGCTAAATGCCTGAAATTTGGCTAAGGCATTTTCGGTATTCGGGTCGATGACCACCACGTAAATCGACCGCGATCGCTGTCGTTCGATGCCATAGATTCTTCCGGAAATCGAACAAGCATCTTTCACCTGTTTCGTGCCGGCATTCCATCCCGGGGACAAGCGCTTTTTACCCAACTCGAGGGCAAACGCCGGTTGACAACTCGGGGAGGATTGTCGCTGTAGGTCAGACAGATTTAGCGCCGAGGAGGGGTCATCTGCATTCCCACACTTACGGGGCGAATTGCGATAGTTTTCCGACTTCACCGGATTGGCTAAAAACAGAGGAATAACCAGGGCTACCATCATTATAAATCGTGGTAGAGTATTGAGAATCATGGAATCCGATCGGCTCCTAGCTGATAACTTGCACGTCTACTGAGTAGAGCACCATTCATCCGCTCAACTACCCCTCGAGTCGATTTCGGAAATACTGACGATATAAATCGCAGCGCTCTACGACCTCATTCCCTTGGAACTTCACTAACCCCATGCTGTGCAATTTAAACGCTTGTTCTGAAGGCAATCGCACCGGAACCGAGGTGGCAACTACCTCTTTCATGGCGCTTGCCAATTGCGGATGCTGTTCTAAATTCCACAAATGACGTCGCAGATGATCGTTATAAAGTCCCGCTTCCGTGGGGGCAGTTTTTAACAGTCCTTCGAGGGTGATGTCCTGACGAGCAATATGATAAAGAGCGAGGCGCACCAAAAAAGGATGTCCGCCGACCATTTGCATCAAAGATTCGACTGCTTTGGCATTCCAATTCAAGCCATAGCGCCGAGCTAAATCCAGCACCAGGTTGGGGGTAAATTCCGTTAATTCAATCGGCAGCCCCACGTTAAACGGGGATTGATTGATGTTCATCGGAATGTACACTTCGGTGGAATGCACCACAACTAATCGCAGTTTTTTCCAAATCTCGCGCCGCTTGGATTCTTCGTGCCACGCGCGCAACAAGCCAAAAAAGTCATCGGCAATTTCGGGATGTTGGAAGACGCGATCGACTTCATCGAGGCACAAGGCTAAGGGAGTGTCGATTTCTTTGAGCAGATATTCTTCAAAATACGCTTTGCAGTTGACGTTACTGCCGAGAAAATCATCCCAATATTCGGGCAGTTGATTCGGCAGTTTGAGCTGTTGACCGACGTAGGCGCAAAGCCATTTCAGAAATTTATCTAAGGTGGCAAAAACGCCTTTATCGGCTAAGTGAAAGCTGAGATGAACGGGACGATATCCATGTTGGGAGGCGTGATTGAGAATGCGCGCCATCAACGAGGTTTTGCCCATTTGTCGCGGTGCTTTGATTCGAATCAGGGCACCGGGTTGGACGATCGTCTCAAAACAGCGTTGTTCGATGGGCGGACGTTCGACATAAAAGGGAGAACCCAAGTCTACTTGTCCTTCGGGCAATTCTGGCCCTGCAAAGGGTAAAGGTCGGCCATCGGTGCTTTCCCAGGTTGGGGTTAAAGCGGATAAGGCGGCAGATTCGGCCTCGCTTTCGGTATCGGTTCCCTCGGTTTGCAGCAGGTGCAGGATGTCTCGCACGATCGCAGGCGTGTCAGCCGGCGATTGCCACAGGCGTTGCGGCACTCCTTGGAGCAATACGCTCAGATCGTAGTTTATGGGCGCATTTAAGGGAAAATTTACCCGCACTGCGATCGTCTGCGGTTTGCCGTCTTGGCGCGACTGGCGCAACTCTCTGGCGAGGCGCACTTGCTCGATGAGCAAATCGCTAAATGCCGCTTGCTCGGACAACAACAGTAACAGCCGATCGCACTCCTCGAACAGGGTTTTCAGCCGTTGCAGGCCGTTTTCTCCCGCTCTGAGGACATCTTGTGCGACAGTCACTTCGTGTCCCACCGCGCTCATGCCTTCTTTTAAAGGTTCCACGAGTCGCAGATCCGGTTTGCGATCGCCATATACGATCGCCACTTTCTGAGGGATAACCTCCGATCGGGTGGCCACCGAGGGTGCGATCGCCACGGAGACTCCGATTAACTCAGCTTGTGGCTCGCTTTCTCTGGATTCCCTAGGGACAGACTCGGAAACCACCACCGATGAGGCTCTGCTCTCCGGCGATTGGCGATCGAGAAATGCTCTCAATTCGCTCTCTTTGCCTCGGGTTTCCCCTTCGATGCCAAATTTCTTATAAACTTGACCCATGCGTTTGAGGCAAGCGCCGCGAGAAGTATCCTCTATTTGGGCGATTTCGTCATAGTCTTTATCCTCTGCAAACCGTAGCAAAAATACTCTCTCCTGATCGGGAGAAAGTTGATGCTGATGAGCCATCTGAGTTAAAAACTCGCGCGATAACACCTGTCTACTGCCCCTTGACGATACAATTACAGAGACTCTGTTAAACTCCGGATGTTCCCGCTTTAAAGAGGCAACCCCGGTAGAATCTCCTGATTACTACGATATCTTACTTTTGCCACTTTCGGTATCCGGAGATAATCCTCCTAAATGCCGCAGTGGGTTTTGCAATTGTCGCGTTTTACAGAGGATTTAGAGTGTATCTGAGGGACGCAGGCGAGGCTTCTGCCTCGGTTTAGGATGTATGGAGCCGATCGCAGCTCTAAGGCTGCATTCTACTATGGAAATACAGAGAAAAAGCCGGGAGAAACCCCCGGCAGGCATGGTGTGTGTGAAAAACTTGCTTCATTAATGACACGATCTCGCTTACCGGACATCCAAAATCAACGTCTGTCTCAAGCTGCCATTGCCACTAATTTCGTGGGTTATGGTATTCCTTTCCCCCACTAATTCTAACCGCACTGTTGAACTGGCTGGACTATAATATCCGCGAATTTCTACCCGGTTTTCCCCCGACTCCAGATAGGGGGCGAGATTGATAAACGCACTGTTTCCCCTCACCGTTTTTACGGGAATTCCATCTACGGTTATCTCTGCGCTAATATAAGTCCGCGCCTCTCCACTAATTTCTAAATCGAGATAGGCAGACTTTACAGTGACGGCAGTGGTTCCTTCACTGCGCGATAACAACGAGTTCGTTTCTACCGAACGCCCCCGATGTCTTTCCCACCGATCTAACTGGGGAAACTCCATCTCCCAATGAGGAAATAAATTGCCCCAACGATTGAAGGAATTCCCATACGAGTTGCGGCGAAACTCCTGGCGATCGCGATAGTAGTCTAGCCTAAATCCGCGATTGGATTCCATAAATATTCCGCGATCGTCCATCTGAATCGACATCTGCGCGATCGCCTGCGTCGCCCCGAGCAGTAAGGCGGCACAAGACGTGGCTACAGCCAACAGTTTAATCTTCATTTTGTCTTTCATCAAATACAACACTGGATTTATCGATACATACACCATTCTATCCCTTTCTTACCGTGAATTATTGACCCTCAGCCCGGGGCTTGTGCGGACAAACCACGGGCTGCATTTAAAACAATAGCGCCCTCTACTGCCGAAAGACTAGGGGAAAATAAAAGAAAAATCCTCCTGTTATTTTTCCTCGGTTATTTCTCCTAGCGTCAAGAAGTTGACATCCCCTCAGTCAATGAGCGCAGTGATAGGTTATTCAACTAAACGTAGTTTTTCTCGATACCGCAGAGCCGGATTGTTAATCGAGTCAATGCGATCGGCGGGATTATCCACATCAATTTGTGGATTGACGCGAATCTGAATCGGATAAGAATTCCGCAATTGCGAGTGACCGTTTTTCCGGATAGTTTGGCGCACCGTGCGGTTTTGTACCGCGCGATTAGGACCGACATGAATTTGTGCCCCAGTGGTCACGGTGGAACTGCCGCTACAAGCTCCTTGCGATTCCATTTGGACGTCATTATTTCGCCGCGCCGGTCCGGCACCACTAATCGAAACTTGAATCCCTTGATCCAGTTGCACGCATTGTGCCGAAACCGGAATGGTGGAAATCGGTGCAAAATTAAACAAGGCAGAAATCGCGCAGCAAGAGGCTGCAAGTATTGAGGTTTTCATGGTATCCTCCCGATGGGTTTTGTGGTGTTGGCATTGTCCCGAAACTGGGGATAAATTCGGCAGGAGGAAAATTTATCCGCTTCGCAAATCTCGCGGATTTCTTGGATTTTCCCAAGAATTCCGCCCGAGACTGGGTTTCAGAGACGATGGGTGGAAATAAGCTTTCCCCCCCATTTCCGCTACCTTAGTAGCGGTTGCTTCGTTGGGTATTTTGTTGAATAATCCGCTGATTATTGCTAGAATAATTTGGCAGTTGAGTCGGGGTGCGGACAATTCCTTGTTGGGTAAATCGGCGGGAACTCCCAGCAGCAGCAGAAGATGGTGTGCTGTTGGTCCTTCGCCCTTGGTTGATGTAAATGACTTTGATGGTTTGATCCACCCGATTATCGTTGCCATTAATAATGGCTTCTTGGCTGATTGGCTGCACCACGCGCCGATTGTTTGCGCTACTGCGACCAAATTCTGCATCGGCAGGCAAAGCAACCAGCCCTAGGGTTGCCGTGGCACTCAGCAGACTCAAAATGCCTGTGGTTTTTAGCATGGTTGATGACCATTAACGAACGGTTAAAATGGAGTCGATTTGACGGGGAGGGAAAAGCACGGTAAAGTTAAATCAGGGTCAGTTAAACCCGAGTGGCGCAGGGGGAGTTTTGGCCTCCCACCTTACCTGAGTGCCTGTCATATGGCGTCCGAACTCGGGAATTGCAAACCGCCAGAATGCTGTGCGATCGCCCGATTTTTCTTCGGTGTTTTTCCCTCCACTCCCGAGAAACCGAGGGCAATTCGGTTCTCGGGTTTAGGAGGCGATCTCTTTAGTGCTTTTTGCGATAGTTGGGTTTCTTTTGATAGCGCGGCGCATGGCGAGGGGAATAACGAGGCGTGCTGGTTTCTACCGTGGTTTGACGGTTGTTTTGCCGCACGTGATTGTGACGACCATACACATCAGCGTCTTGGGTTTGTTCTTGCACGATTCCTTGGTTGCCAAATCCGCCAGAGGTGCGATCGATATGGGTTTGGCGGGAGTTTTGTTGCACGTTATTTCCACTGCCCGTAACCACGGCGCGTTGTTGGCTGTTTTGAATCACCGCACTATCACCAGTGACTCGGTATCCGTTCGCTTCGGCGGGTAGAGAAATCATTCCCACTGTGGCAATGGTTAACAAACTGAGCAAGCCATTCACTTTAGACATTTTGACAGTTTTGGCGATGGTTTTGTAGGCGTTAAGCTTTTGCATGATTGTTTCTTCTTGTTGTAAAGGTCAGTAATGTTTGCATCAACAAACCGAATTGGTTTTGGCTGCTCCCTGATTGACTCTGTAATCCTCTGTTAACTCTATTAAAGAGGCTCTTTTCTTTTTTGTCAAGGGAAACGGCAAAAAAATTTTTTTCCTACTGCGTTGTCAAGCTTTAGCAGCAAAAACCTTGCTAAACAAGGAATACAGCCGCCAAAACCTGCCTAAATGTAGCGACAAACACCAAAAATTGCCCAAAAAAAAAAATAAAAGTTTTTTTTATTTTCTCAATAAAAAAACGGAGTCTGAATGACAAAGTATGAAATAGGCCCCACTTTTCCGAGTCAGACTCGCTATTTATGAGTCAAAGCCGAGGAAAAGGTCATGCTTTGACGGTCTCTTGGAGGAAATGCTCGGGCAATACCTCCTTAAATAAAGGAGAAGGCGATCGCCAGCCTCGGTAAAACAGAGCCTTACCCTCTTTATCCTCCACAATTGGGGATGGAATCGCAAAAGTCAGGGAATTTCTGCCGTCCGCATCCGACCGATGCCTCTCTACCGGTTCGCCACCTAGAATGTTCGCCGAAATATTGTGGATTGGCAATTCGCAATATTCTGGCCAAAATGAATGCATATAAAAGGTAGGGACTTGCTGTGTCTTCATCCCTCGGGAGTCCGGAGATAGATTTGAGACAATTGGCATTGCATCCGCAGTGGGTTGGAATTCTCCTCATGCCATCCTGTTGTGCGAAACCCCGGTGGGCGTAAAAATACTGAGAGCTATGCCCCGCGATTGGGGAGAATACAGTATAATTGCGGTCGTCGCGCCTCTGCTTCACCGACTCTTTTCTCTCTCCTCCGTGCGCGTGGGACTCGCGCAAATCGATCCGACCTAGGAAGACTTGCCTTTTGTGCACAGGTCGAGATTCCGCGAACCGTTTCATCTCATTTGGAGGGGAGAGGAGATTCTCCCATAGGCGAGATTGATGCCGGGACTCATTCCCTACCCGATTGCTTGCTGCAGCGATCGCATTCGTTTTGACTCGGCTAGGGTTGCTCAACCATCTCCCCCCTTTCCCCTCAAATTTGCCCCCCGAAGTAAATTTTTGTAAAAAAAAAGGGGGTTTCCCCCTTTGCAATGTTATCTTGAACTTACTAGGTGCGAATCGTTCCCGCCAAAGTTGAAGTTGAAATACTGAAAACGTAAGCGGGGCAAGGAATCTAAGGCTTAAAGCC
>NZ_JAYFEQ010000636.1:0-16462 GCF_055795085.1 Phormidium sp. CCY1219
GGGGCGAATTCCTCCCCATACATAAATGACAGGGGTTTCCATTCGCCCCCCTTACCAACCCCTAATTTTCGATGAACCATCAATCCCCTAGCATTCCCCCAGAACTCACCGACGAATGGATAGAAATTGGTAAAATTGTCGCACCGCAAGGGATGAAAGGCGAGGTGCGGGTTTATCCGTACTCCGACTTTCCCGATCGCTTTCTCCAACCGGGAGAGCGCTGGTTGCTGCATCCCGACAACTCCCAACCAGAACCGGTTCAATTTCTCAGCGGTCGATTTCTGGAAAATAAGGGAATTTATGTGGTGCAAATCGAGGGAATCGGCGATCGCACCCACGCCGAAGCATTGCGCGGTAGTCTGCTTCTCGTGCCCGAAAGCGATCGTCCGCCCCTAGAAGCGGATGAATTTCACGTGCGCGACTTAATTGGATTGGAAGTTTACCACAGCAATACCAAGGAATTTATCGGCACCGTGGTAGACTTTATCCCCGCCGGAAACGATTTACTCGCAGTGCGTCCTCATCCCACAGACAATGGCGGCAACAATGGGAAAAATTCCGGCCAAAAGAACAAAAAACCCCAAGATATTTTAATTCCATTTGTGATGGAAATCGTCCCCCTTGTCGATTTAGAAGTCGGTCGAGTAGAAATTAATCCACCCCCCGGACTGCTCGATATCAATCGCATTTCTTAAGCGCCGCTACCGAGATTTTTTTCCGGGAATTCCGCCCGGATAGAGAAGGGAAATCGACCAGAATGGGGGAATTAAAGAAAGTGACATTTTTTCAGAACCGCCCGATCGCGTCCTTGAGATTTCGCCTCGTACAAGGCGAGATCGGCACTCATAATTAAATCCTTCACCGATTGTTTCGGACGCGGGAGCGTCGCCGCCACCCCCAGACTGAGAGAAACGCAATCCAGAGGAGAAGCAGAATGAGGAATCTGCAACGCTTTAACGTTGTTGCGAATTTCCTGAGCCACTTGCATCGCCCCTTCGGCGGGAGTATTGGGTAAAATCACTGCAAATTCTTCGCCGCCATAACGGGCCACTAAATCTGCCGGTCGTTTCACCGTATTTGCGATCGTCTCCGCCACGTTTTTCAAACAAGTATCTCCCGCTTGATGACCGTAGGTATCGTTATAAAGTTTAAAATAATCCAAATCGCATAAAATCAGTGCCAGAACCGATTGTTCGCGAATCATCCGTCGCCATTCGCGTTCGAGATACGTATCAAAACAGCGACGATTTGCCACATGAGTGAGGCCATCTAAGGACGCCAAACGCTGTAACTCTTCGTTCGCCGCTTCTAACTGTTTAAACAGAGTGGATTGTTGGATCGCGATCGCCAATTGGGTAGACAAGCGATCGAAAACCTCAATGTCAAACGGTTGCCACTGGCGGGTTCCTCGGCACTGATGCGCCACCAGCAGTCCCCATAAGCGATCCTCGTGCAGCAACGGCGCAATAGTTTTTGCCTTCACCCCATAGGGTTGGAGAAACTCGATCAAACACTGGGGAGAATTTTCCCCCTGCAGATCGGCGATCGCCCGCACCTGTCCTTCACAGTAGCGCTGGTAACAACTCGCGGGAAAAATTTCCTCGCCAAAGCTTTGTCCCAGCATGGTGGGCCATCCCGGGACCACAGACTCGGTGACCACACTGCCGGTGCCATCGGGCCAAATGCGATAAATTACCACGCGATCGCAATCGATTAACTGTCTTACCTCAGAAACCGCTGTATTGAGAATCTCATCGAGATTGAGAGATTGACGGATTCGCGCTTGAGTGGCATTCACCAATCGCTGTTGCTGACTTTGCAGGCGCAGTGCCTCCTCAGCTCTGACTCGTTCGGTGATATCCTGAGCCAGAGAGGCCACCGCGATCGCCAGACCCTCCCGATCCACCAACGGCGTATTGTACCACTCGCAAACAATCCGGTTCCCCGCTTTGGTGAGATTCTCGCAAATCGAGCAAGCGCCACCATCTTGACTGAGTAACTCGGTCCAGTGAATTTCTCCATCCTCCGAGGCATTCTCGGGAAACAGCACACTGCGCGATCGCCCGAGAATTTCGCTTTTGCGATAGCCAAACATCGCTTCGGCGGCAGGATTCCATTCCACAATTTCCCCCGCCAGATTGCATTCCACCACCGCTAACGGCGTCTGCTGCAGGTGCAAGGAGAGTTTTTGTTTCGATTGTTGCAGTGCCGCTTCTACTTGGACCCGCGCCGGACTGGCGGTGCTAATCGCGATCGTGCCGATAATTTTGCCCGTGGCATCTTTTATCGCATCCGCCCGCAGGAAAACTTCCAGAATTTCACCCCTGCGAGTTCGCTGAGTCACGGTTGAGATCCAGGAGTGCCCATGCGCCACCCGCTCGAAAATCCGCTCCCCTACCTGCGGATCCACGTAGAGCGCTCCCAAACCCCCCGCCGCATTCAACGCCTCCACGGTGGGATATTCAAATAACTCGGAAAAGGCTTGGTTTTGGTAAATATGCTGACCTTTCGCATCGGCGATCGCGATCGCGTCGGAGGCGCTATCCACCGCCTGCGTCACCCGCAGCAGCGCCTCTTCCCCTTGTTTGCGATCGGTGATATCTCGCAAAATCACTACCACCTCATTCTCGGCACAAGCTACGATCCGCGCTTCGCGATCGCGCCACTTTCCCTCGATTTCTAACTGATATTCCCAGGTCTGTATCTCCCTGGTCTCCAGGGCAGCACGCACGTACTCCATCGCCCGCGCCGCAATCTCCACCGGCCACACCTCATGCAACCACCGTCCCACCGCCACAGGCACGATCGGCATGGCGTTTTCCGGCGCTTCTTTAAATTCTAAAATCATCCCATCCTCGCGCAGGCGCAGCATTAAATCCGGAATTGCATTTAATAATGCCCGGTTTTTCGCTTCACTGGCCCGACAAGCTGATTCGATTTCTTTGCGATGGGTGATGTCTACGCAGGATCCGGCATATCCCAGAAATTCCCCCTCGCTTCCGTAGCGCGGCACCCCCACGTCTAAGATCCAGCGATAGTCTCCCTGTGCGTTTCGCAAGCGATATTCTTGTTCGTACTTCTGTTTGGATTCTAGGGCGACGCGCAAGCTGTGCAAACATTGCGCTCTATCTTCGGGATGCAGACTTTCTACCCACCCCCCATTCAGTGCTTCCTCTGGGGTTTTTCCGGTAAATTCTAACCAGTTTTGATTGAAAAAGTCGATCTGTCCTTTCGCATTGGCGGTCCACAGCATCAAGGGGGCGCTGTTTAATAAAATGCTGGCTCGCGTCTCGGTTTCTGAGGGGGGTTGCTCTTTCTCTACCCGAAATGCGCTCTCTCGTCCCACCACTGCTATTCCTTCTAGGGAACCCTCGGCGTCCAATAAGGGCAATTTTTTCATCTCTAGTGCGGTTTGACCCCCCTGTGAATTCACAAGTTCTAGACACAGGTGGGTGGTGGTTCTCGCCCAGCGGGTGGTTTCATCGGATGCCGCATCCGCTAATAAGGGTTCTCGATATAGGGGATTGTCTTGGGCTAGCTGTTGATTCGTTTTGCCGCAATAGTCGCACGCCGATAGATGGAACAGTTCCAATGCGCGATCGCTCGCCTGAACCCACCGCCCTTGTTTGTCTTTGAGAATCACAAATTCTGAAACTGCCTCCATTAACAGCTTCAGCCAGTTCTCTGGTCGTCTTTCCATTTCTTTTTCGATCTTGCCTGCTAGAAATGCGCGATCGCCCATATTCCCCTTTCCTAGGTCAACATTGGCTTCGCTTTTATTGTCCTGCATTTGCGCCGATGTTGCTTTCTC
This sequence comes from Phormidium sp. CCY1219, assembly GCF_055795085.1. NCBI lineage: Bacteria > Bacillati > Cyanobacteriota > Cyanophyceae > Oscillatoriales > Oscillatoriaceae > Phormidium > Phormidium sp. CCY1219. The sequence goes on from NZ_JAYFEQ010000636.1 coordinate 3,812, forward strand.
CCTAGCAATCGCATCTGGCGAATGCACCGTTGCTTCCCATTGCCTCGCCATGATGCCGGCGCTTCTTTCTCCCGATGTTGGATCCATTGACATTTTTGATTTCCCCCCCCTGATTCGCTGACTTTAACTCAGAGTCTTTATTAATCTTTACATTTCACCCAGGTTCGAGTCTCGCTTAACCGTCGGTTTTGCTGGGAGTTCCGCTCAACTCGGGTCTTTTTTTATTATAAAATTCCCGGAATTAATTAGCTGAAACCCTTGTTAAATAAAATATTTGCAGCGTTAATTTCATGCATTAACACAACAATTATTTTTTTGTGATGAAATTCAACAAAATTTAATATTTGGGGCGCGGGTCCTATTTGGGGTACGGTTTCAGGATCCCCTTGTAACCCATTATGGGTTATTTGGTTTCGCAATAACTCGTTCCCACTGGGAAACCACCGATTTAGGTGAGGGGAAGCAACATCTCGAATTCAGTGCCGATATCTGGGGGCAATTCCTCGGGATGGGTGGTTTGCGATCGCAGATAAAATTCTCCCCCATGTCGGGCAGTCACGATCCAATAACTGACCCCCAAACTGGTTTCTTTCTCCCCCCGTCTTTCGGTGGAAAAAGAGGTTAAAATTTCTTCGTATTTTTGCGGCGAAAGTGCCGTACCATTGTGGGCAATTTTAATCGATACCCAGCGCGAATCTGGTGCCCCGGGAGCGATGGCCGATTTTGAAACTAATTGCGTGGCGATTTCTATGCGCGACTTCGGCGGTAAGTTTGGCGGCGCGGGTCGCAATCCGGCATCTCTAAATTCCCCTGCCAGCTTTTGATTCACCGCGCGATCGATTAACCCATCAATGCACTGACTCAAGATATTCATAAACACCTGATTCAGTTGACTGGCATAGCATAAAATCGGCGGCAAATTTCCGTAGTGCGTTACTACCTCGATTTCGCTACCCAGCCGACTTTTGAGCAGCAACAAGACGCTATCAATACAGGCATGCAGGTCGGCAGGTTTGGGATAAACGTCATCAATGTGGCAGAAGTTTTGCAAGCTGGTTGCCAGTTTTTTTAATCGTTCGGAACCATTTTTGATGCTATCTAGGGTTTGCGGCAAGTCTTGTTTGACGAAATCTAACTCGATTTCTTGTTGAATTTCTTCTATATGTTCGGGTGGATTCGGCACCAGTTTTTCATAGGCATCCACTAATTCCATCAATGCCGATGCGTAGTCAGATACGTAGGTTAAATTTCCCCAAATAAATCCTACCGGATCGAGAATCTCGTGCGCCACACCATCCACTAAGCGTCCCAAACTGGCCATTTTTTCATGTTGAATCATTTGAGACTGAATTTGCTCGAAGCGCAATTGGGTTTCGATGCCGCGAATTTGCCAATAGGCAATATTTAATTCGTGGATGTTGAGCAGTTGATAGTCGTCGGGGGATTTTTGTACCACAATCGGTTCGCCTAATAATTCCGGCGATCGCCGCAATGCTTGCCTTGCCGCTTGCACGATCGGGGTATGGTCCGGGAGTAGCAAAATCTCGGTGCGCGCGTAACTGTAAAGCATCTGGATTGGGGCGTTTAAAAATAGCTCCATCGCGCGCGGGCGAATCAGATATTCTAGCAATCGCTGCCGCGATACCATTCCCATAAACTCCCCGTTTTCCAGTAAAATTACTCCCGGCAGTAAGGGATATTTTTCAAAAATGCGGACAATGCGATCGCAGGGTTTGCTAATCTCGACTTGAAACTGAAATAACGGTAATTCTCCGAGGGTGGACTCTATCCGCAAATCGCGATTGCTGCCCTCGAAAAAGATGGGGGGAGATAATTGAAACTCAGATTTCTTAGCCACTATCGAGCATTTTTGTCGGCGGGTTCCGACGTTTAGACTTCACGAGACACAGACTCGATGCGTCCCTTGCCTAGCTTACCATTTCTATCGGCATTTATCCCAGTGGGAATTGATAGAAAAAATCTGTCTGTGGGTAGATAAGCGCCAGGTAGTGAATGGAGTACAAATTTTAATCAAAAGCGGTCTATCGATTCACTCGAACAAAGCGCTTTGCTGGAAGCTCCCAGAGGCGATCGCCTCTCAATTTCATACCGGAACCTCCAGCATTTCCGGTCATTGCAACCCTTCAATTTGCCTTTGCGGTTCCCCCGGATCTACGGGTTCTGGATCCAAATCGCCGATTCGATTCAGGGGCCAGAAACGAATCACCGCTCGACCGATAATATTTTCCCGAGGGACAAACCCCCAATAATGGCTATCATAGCTGTTATTGCGGTTATCTCCCAACACCAAATATTGCCCTTCCGGAACCGTCACCGGACCGTAGTGGTAGCTTGGTTTTTCGTCGAGATACTGCTCGCGCAACGGCGTCCCGTTGATGTACACCGTTCCGCCTTTCACTTCTACGGTTTCCCCGGGAAGACCGATGGTGCGCTTGATAAAAGCATCCTTAAAATTTTGTTTTAAGGCATCCGTGGGAGAAAAGACCACGATATCGCCCCGTTGCGGGTCGCTAAAGCGATACATTAGCTTATCCACGATCAGGCGATCGTTGATTTGCAGGGTAGGCAGCATCGATCCGGAGGGAATGTAACGCGCTTCGGCGACGAAATGCCGAATTCCCATCGCTAAAATAGCACTCAACCCAATGGTTTTGAGTGCTTCAACCCAGGGATTTTCTTGACGCTGCTGCTGACGTTCTCCATCCGTTAAGCGGGAATTGGAATCTGACAAGGGTTCCTGTGCGCGACTCATGGATATAAATTCTGTTGCGAAAGGGTCACTTAATTTTTCACAAAATCTTTGCTTGAGAAGGAAATTATTTCCCCCACGAAGGGTATTCGATCCTGTGGTTTTATTTTACTCTTGCTTGCGGTTGGTGTCAGCCTGTGCCTTCCCAACGTGACTTCCTCCTGCTCTCAATTTTTTGTGCCCAAATCAATTGTGTTTATCTTTCTATTTTAAAATGTCAGCGAGGGTTTTGGCAACTTTTGCCCCACCCTCACCGCTTAAAAATTGCCCGAGGCGATATTTTATATTCGGACCGAGCAATTTTTCAATCCACAACGAGGTGCTATGAGTAAACGCGATACGCTACTAATCCGACAGGCTCGAATCCTGCAACCGGAGGGCGAATTTATCTCCGGCGATGTACTGGTGCAAGGGGGCAAAATCCGGGAAATCTCCCCGGACATCTCTGCAGGGGCTACAGACGCAGACATCGCCGTTATCGACGCAACGGGGTTGACCTTGTTGCCGGGAGTCATCGACCCGCAGGTTCATTTTCGCGAACCGGGACTGGAATACAAAGAAGATTTATTTACCGCCTCCTGCGCCTGTGCTAAGGGGGGGGTGACGTCTTTCTTGGAAATGCCCAATACGCGACCCCTGACCACCACTCAAGCGGCGCTTGACGATAAGCTGCAACGGGCCGCGCAGAAGTGTTTGGTTAATTATGGCTTTTTTATTGGCGCAACGGCAGAGGTTTTGCCAGATTTGTTGAGTGCCAACCCCACCCCGGGCATTAAAATTTTTATGGGGTCGATGAAAGGGGATTTGCTGGTCAGCGAGGAAGAGTTTCTCGATCGCATTTTTGCCCAAGGCGATCGCCTGATTGCCGTTCACGCAGAAGACCAATCCCGGATCCAACAGCGTCGCGAGCAGTTTGCCGGTCAGACGGATCCGGCGGTACATTCCCAAATTCAAGATAACCAAGTGGCGCTATTGGCCACTCAGCTTGCTTTGAAGCTGTCTCGTAAATATCAGCGTCGCCTGCATATTCTGCATCTGTCTACTGGGGATGAGGCGGAACTGTTGCGCCAGAGTAAACCCAGTTGGGTGACGGCGGAGGTGACGCCGCAACATCTGCTGCTTAATACCAGTGCCTATGAGACAATCGGCACCAAAGCGCAGATGAACCCGCCCCTGCGATCGCCTCGGGATAACGAAATTCTGTGGAAAGCGCTTCTCGATGGGGTTATCGATTTTATCGCCACGGACCACGCCCCCCATACCTTAGAAGAAAAAGGGCGCAGCTATCCCAACACCCCCTCGGGCATGCCCGGAGTGGAAACCTCCCTCCCCCTGATGCTGACTCAAGCCATGCAGGGACGCTGTACCGTAGCCCAGGTGGTCAATTGGATGTCTACTGCGGTGGCGAAGGCTTATAAAATTCCCGACAAAGGGCTGATTGTCCCCGGGTATGATGCGGATTTGATCCTGGTGGATTTGAATGAATCCCGCCCGGTGCGGCGCGAAGAGTTGCAAACCAAATGCGGCTGGAGTCCTTTCGAGGGTTGGACGCTAACCGGATGGCCTGTGGTTACAATTGTAGGCGGTCAAGTGGCCTACGAACGCGGCAGGCTCCATACGGAGGTGCGCGGTAAAGCCTTGACCTTCGATAAGCCGTAGACGGACAAATTACCGCTCAATTGTCCAGGTTACTCTGTGCCCCGATCGCCTACAGTTGGCAATCCGCAATATTTTTTCCCAGAGAAAGTATTGACAAAGTAGAAAAAGTGTGGTAATTGAGCCAGAAGCTTAGGGATGCAGGGCGATCGCATCCAACTCGAATTCCCCCACGGGGACGAGATGAGCTTCGCGATGCTCCTGACGATGAGTCAGAGAGACTTGCAAATAGGAATCGGGGTGGTAAGGGAGGCGTTGCGCCCATTCAATAGCCACAATACCCGGTTCCACTTCCATTCCTTCCCAGAACAGTTCTGGATTCAACCCCGGCACTTCATGGGGCTGCAAGCGATAGAGGTCCAGGTGATAGAGGGGGATGCGGCCCTCGTGGTATTCCACAATCAGAGTAAACGTGGGACTGACGATCGCCTCGGGGATAGCCAACCCTTCACCCAAGCCTTGAACCAGGGTAGTTTTCCCCGCACCCAAATCTCCTGAGAGCAACAGAATGCTACCCGGGGAGCAAAGTTGACCCAAACGAACGCCGAGCGATCGCGTTGCTGCAGCATTGGGGAGAGAAAGGGTAAATCCAGTCATCAGCAAATAGGAAAAAGGGGAATCGAGACCAAATTAATTGTGACGGCGCTTGAGAGCGCGGCGGACATTTTGATTATTTTTAAGCTGAACGCGAGCGTACCAGCGCAGGAGAACGCGAGCCAATTGGTAGCAATCATGGCGCAAGTACCCGGTGTGTTCGTCTTCATGCATGATATTGGCAAAGACCACCTCGCGGCCCAAATTTTGAGTCGCCTCGCGATCGACAAAGACCGGATGAGAGTTATCTTGAGCGTAGCGGATCAGGGCTTGAGCCGAAGGAACCTGACGTTGGACCAGGACCGCATCGAACAGACGATCGCCGCAGGCGCGATCGATAGCGCGGATATGGTCAGCCACCGTATAGCCATCAGTTTCCCCCGGTTGGGTCATAATATTGCAGACATAGATTTTCGGTACGGGACTTTGAGCGATCGCCCGCCTAATTTCCGGCACCAACAGATTGGGAATCACGCTGGTATAGAGACTGCCCGGACCTAAAATCACGAAATCCGCCTCTTTAATCGCCTGAATCGCCTTAGGTAGGGGGGGTGGCGAAGCCGGCGTGCAACCGATTTTGACAATTTTGCCCTTCGCCTCAGTAATGCTCGACTCCCCGTGGATGCGGCGACCATCCGCCAACTGCGCCCAGAGATTGACATCGCACAGAGTCGAAGGCAAAACCTGACCGCGTACCGCCAGGACCTTAGAACTTGCCGCGATCGCCTGTTCCAAATCCCCACTAATATCGCTCATTGCCGTCAGAAACAGATTGCCAAAACTGTGGCCCTTCAGGCCATTGCCCGCCTTAAACCGATATTGGAACAACTCCGTTAATAATTTTTCCTCATCCGCCAACGCCGCCAAACAGTTGCGAATATCCCCCGGAGGTAACACCCCATTTTCCCGGCGCAGTCGCCCCGAAGACCCGCCATCATCAGCCACCGTGACAATCGCCGTAATATTGGCGCTATAAGGTTTCAGACCGCGCAGCAGGGTAGAAAGACCCGTTCCGCCACCGATCGCCACAATTTTCGGACCGCGATTCAACTTGCGGTGATGGAGCAGCACATCGATTAACTTTTCCTCCGCACCCGGTCGCAGGACCTGGGTAATCGAGCCAACCGTGCGGGTTTGGCCCCAGAGAATGAAGAAAATGCCCACCAGCAGAACCAGAGGCCCGCTGATATAGTTCGGCATAATCGTGGTAATTTTAGCCAGCGCCTTCTCGATAAACTGAAGCACGAAAAAAATGGGCGTCAGCTTGATCCAAATCGCCAAACCGAGCAGCGTCAGCAGTACGCCACAGGCACTGATGAGCAGCCAGCGCTTGACGAATAAGCCAGGCGAGAGCCATTTAAACCACTGATTGAAGCGACTCGCGCGGCTAGAGCGCGAAATCGGCTTGAGAACATCTAAAGCTTGTTTGAGTAAACCAATTGTCATGGCTGAGCTTGTGTATTGGGGGATAAAATGCTTAACACCTATTCGGGACAGGTTGTCGGTGTTGATTCTAATCCGCTACAGGGGGTTCCGAGGGAAATGGAACGACGCGAGGGTATTCCTGGCCACGCTCCATCGGTGAGAATTTTAGGAGAATTTGCTTACCACGATATCGGGTAACGGCATGATGGAGTTTGAAAGTGTGCGGGTGGTCAGGGAGTGTACAATAAAGGGCTTCGGACATCGGGAGCAAGGAGAAGCTTCCCCCAGCGGTTGGGAATGGATTCACGAGATAAGAAGAGATTTCCCCAAGCGCGGAGAGAATCTTCATCCCTGGCAACCTAGGCGTAGGATAGAGTAGGATCGACCCAGACTCAAGTCATCCGGAGCAATATCGCCGGGAGAGTTGAGCGGGGGGGTGCCGGGAAATAAAACCGCGCGATCGCTGCAGGCGTCGGCTGGAATGGAGCGGATCCAACGCCGAGGTAGCCCTCTATACTAGAGCATGAGCGTCCACTCAGGAGTCTGAAAACCAGATTATATGACCGAGCCGTTAATCGAACTCCAGGGAATTTGCAAATCCTTTGGGGGAAAGACAATTTTGGATGGTGTGGATTTAAGCATCTACCATAACGAGGCTGTGTCGATTATCGGGCCGTCGGGAACCGGAAAATCGACGATTCTGCGGATTATTGCCGGGTTGCTAACCCCAGATGCGGGGGAAGTTTACGTAGAAGGGCAGCGCCGGGAACGCTGGATGGACGATTTAGCCGACCCTTTGGGAATTGGGATGGTGTTTCAGAATGCCGCCTTGTTTGACTCGTTAAACGTGGAGGAAAATATCGGCTTTTTTTTGTACCAACACTCGAAACTGCCGCGCAAACGGATTCGACAGTTAGTCAACGAGAAGCTGGAAATGGTGGGATTGCCCGGAATTGGCAACAAATTCCCCGCCGAGCTGTCAGGGGGAATGCGCAAGCGGGTCAGTTTTGCCCGGGCGATTATGGCCAATCCAGAGGATCCGAAAGCCACGCCGGAAGTCTTGCTTTATGATGAACCCACGGCAGGGTTAGATCCGATCGCCTCTACGGTGATTGAAGATTTAATCCGCGACTTGCAAGCGGCGAAAGGAGGCTGTAGCACCTACGTAATGGTGACTCACCAAGACAGCACCATCCGCCGTACCTCCGATCGCATCATTTTTTTATATGACGGGAAGGTGCAGTGGGAAGGCAAGGTTGAGCAAATCGATCGCACGGAACATCCAATGGTTCGACAGTTTTTTAGTGGTGCAGTCACAGGACCGATCCAGGTGGTGGGGTAAGCGATCGGTTGCGATCGCGCGGTGAGGGGGGAATGGAAACGCGATCGGTCCCCACTCGGGGCACTAACAACAGAGGCGAGACAGGAGAAAGGAATTCGGAGGGTTGAAGCATTATGCCATCGTCGCGCAGGTTTAGAGAAGGCTCAGTGGGGTTGTTGATTTTGGTGGGTCTGGGGCTATTTGGAGCTACGGTTTTATGGCTCAGAGGTGTGGGACTGGGGAAAGACAGCTACAAAATCGTAGCGGAGTTTCCCAGTGTCGCCGGGATGCAAGTCGGGGCACCGGTGCGCTATCGGGGGGTCAAGGTGGGTCGGATTACCACCATTACCCCGGGGACGAATGGGGTAGATGTGGAAATCGTTATCTCCCCGGCGGATTTGGTGATTCCGAATCAGGTATTGATTGAAGCGAATCAAGGGGGGTTAATTGGGGAAACTTCCATCGATATTACTCCCCTGCAACCGTTACCCCCCCAGGCGATCAATGCTGCCGATCCTTTGGCGCGCAATTGCAATACGGATGTGGTGATTTGCAATCGCGAGCGCCTGCAAGGTCGGATTGGGGTGAATTTTGACGAGTTGATTCGCGGTTCGATTCGGTTTACGAATTTGTTTTCGGATCCGACTTTTTTTAATAATTTGAATGCTTTGGTGAAAAATACCACCGTCGCCAGTGCGGAGATTACGCAACTGACGCGCGAAATCAATCAGTTGACCCAATCGGTGGAAAGGGAATTGGGGATTTTCTCGAATGCGGCGGTGGAATCGGCGAGTGCGTTGCAGAATGCGGCGGGTCAAATTGGGGCGACGGCAAATCAATTTGGCGCGATCGCCCGGGAAGTGGGGGCGACGACGAATCAATTTGGCACGATCGCAGGGGATATCCGGGCTACGGCGAATCAAATCTCGGCTACGGCGAATCAAGTGGGAATGGTGGCGAATGAATATGGCGCGATCGCCCAGGATTTCTCCGCTACGGCCAATGAAATCTCGGCCACGGCGAATCAAATCGGCCAAACCGCTGGGGACTATGGCGCGATCGCTGACGAACTCGGAAGCGCGGCGACTCAAGTGGCCGGTACGGTGGATCGCCTCGGCGGTACGGTGGAGGGGTTCAGCGATACCGCCAACGAACTCAACCTCACCGCCCAAAATGTGCGAACTCTGGTGTCTGATGTCAGCGCTCTGGTGGATACCAATCGCGACAGTTTGGTGACCACTCTGGAGAATATCAACCAAACCAGCGAACAGTTGCGCTTTAGTGCTGAAAGCATTTCGCCGTTAATCTCTCAAGTTGAGCAAGAACTCAATCAAATTGAAAATTCCGCCTTGTTCGACAATCTCGAAACCCTGTCGGTGAATGCCTCGCAACTGGCCCAGAATGCGGCGATCGCGTCGGAAAATTTGGCTCAATTTACTACCGAGGTAACGACGCCGACGAATTTAGTCTTGCTGCAACAAACCTTGGATTCGGCCCGCGCTACGTTCCAAAATGCCCAAAAAATTACCTCGGATTTGGAGCAGTTTACCGGAGATCCGGCTCTGCGCGAAACCATTGAATTGATTATTGAAATTCTCGGCGAGTTGCTTTCTTCTACGGAAGAACTAGAACGACAAACTCAGATGGCGATCGCTCTCGATCCGCTCACCGATGCGGTCAATCAAGTGTCTGATGTGCCGGTCCGGACCCAGGGGCGCGAGGAGCCTTCTTTCGATTCGCCTAACTCAGAAGCGAGATAATACCCCACCCACTCGGAGGGCATCTCGTCGCCACTGCACGCTCTAGGTGTGACATCGAACATAAAAAATTGAGAATTAACAATTCACAATTTTGTTAATTCTCAATTCTCGAGTCTTAATTGGCTGAGCGATCGCCACGAACTTGCCTCGGGAGTCGCGCATTCGGGAGGTTTTTGGATTTCCCCCCCTCTGCTGTTTTGTTACCCCCAAGTTGCGCTCGCCGAGGGAGTTAGCCGCGCGATCGGGCGTTCCTCCCTGGATGTGACTGGTGACCTACTCCCGTCGGTGGGTAGCTGGTGAGCGCCCCACTGCGCGATCGCACCGGGGAATCTCGCCGGAAGATTATTCTTCCATGTCTTCTTGCTTTTAAAACTCTTCGTCCTCTTCCTCGCTAGCTCCGTTTTGGGATTCAGCTTCACTACCCACCTGGATCAGATGAATGTGTTTGTAGCCCAGTTTAATTTCAAACTCATCCCCGGGCTTTAATCCCATTTCCTGAGTGTAAGTTGAACCAATGACAATTTGTCCGTTTTTGTGGACGCTCACCCGATAGGTGGCTTCGCGCCCTCGACCGTCTTTTTTCCCATCTGGACTCAAGGGAACTCCGCGAGCTGCCAGTAGGGCATTATAAAAACCGGTCAGGTTTACCCGAATCTGGTTGTTTTTTGTTTCGGTGTAGTATCCACATTGCTTCGCTGTTTCTCTCCGAGGTAAGTGTGAGAGTTCTTTTACTTTTTGAAGCAGTGCTTTTCCTGTAAGGGGGGCTGTGGCAATTTCACTCATCGCTTTACCGATTATCCTTCTATCTCTAAGCTGGTTATTTTAGCCTCAAGTCTATTTTCGGCTTAATAAAAATATATCCTTAAACCACTGGGTTTTGACAAGTCTTTTCTAAAATTTAAACGGTCTGTCCATGCTTGTTAATTCCCCCCAAAGCACTTCTGGGGTGCGATTCGCGGGTTTTTTTAGGGGAAATCTTGGCCGAAAGGGCATGCTTTCCCCTCCGCAATAGCGGGCAAAATGGCACCGCTTTCACTCTTGCTTCCCTCTCAAACGGGTGTCCGGTGGGATGCGGTTTGTCTGCGGCCATCCTTTGATTGAATGGGTTTTTCGGGTAAATTTACCCGGTTCAGTGGGTAAAATATGGCAGCATCTCATACTATACCTCGGAACGGGTATCGGGCAACTTCCCAACAGTAAGAAAAACGCCGTTTTCTCGAAATTTGTAGATTGATTGCAATCAATCAAGGGTAAAAAAGGCCGCCGCCCGATCGCATGCACCGGGGAACCAGTGCGATCGCGCGGCGGCAAAATTAGTCGGGGGTTTTGGAGAACAAGGCTTGCAATTGCTTGAGCGATCGATAAATTTCCGGAAGGCGATTGTAAATTGCCACGGTTTTCAACCACAGTTTATTCGGAATCGCCGGATATCCGGAGACAATGGCTCCTGGGGCAACATCCCTATGAATTCCGGATTTTGCTGAGGCGATCGCGCCGGATCCAATCTTCACTTGATTGGCAACCCCTACTTGACCGGCCAAAATCACGTTATCCCCTAATATCACTCCCCCCGCCAATGCCACCTGCGCCGCTAAGGCACAGTTTTTGCCAATTTTACACCCATGCCCCACTTGCACTAAATTGTCAATTTTCGTATTCTCCCCAATCCGGGTTTCTCCTACCGCAGGTCGGTCAATGGTGCTATTTCCGCCAATCTCTACCCCATCTTCCAATACCACATAGCCGGATTGCTCCATCTTCACCCACCCCGTGGCTGATGGCACAAACCCAAACCCTTCGCCGCCAATGACGACGCCACTGTGAATCACGCAGTTGGCTCCGATGCGGGTGCGCTCTTGTATCGTGCAGTTACCGTGCAAGACGCTATTTTCGCCAATCTCTACCTCGGGGTAAATCACTACATTCGGATGAATGCAGACCCGATTGCCAATTTTTACCCCCGCTTCGATCGCCACATGAGCGCCGATCGCCACATTTTCCCCAATCTCTGCCTCGGGATGCACGATCGCACTCGGATGAATCTGTGGCGATAATCGAAAGGGTTGATAAAATATCGCGATCGCCTGGGCAAATAACAATCTCGGTTCCTCGCTGGCAATCCAGGCAATTCCCCTTTCCTTCGCCCGCGCAATGATGCTTTCGTCGTTTGGCAAAATTAACGCACTCGCCTGGGTTGTCTCTAGGCGATCGGCAAATTTCTTTCCCTCGATATAACTGACGGTTCCTGGGGTCGCTTCATCTATCCCCGCTACCCCCCTAATCTCTAAATCCGGGGCTAACTCGCCGCCAATCTCCCCCTCGCCCAGTTTTTCTATCAGTACGCTAAATTTCATCGGTGCTGTACTCTCAACACTTCCCTCAATCATCACCCTTATAACTGACGCAATGGCCCGTTCACTCCGTTGGAGATAGATTGCCTAGGACCTACCCATCGGTGGGTTGCGTCAGTCCTGAAACAGACAAAAAAACAAAGTCTGCTTTCTGCAGACTCCGCCAAGGTTACTTTTTTCTCCCAACCCGGGCGATCGCGCCCGGAATTTTTCCCGCGATCGCCGCGATCTGTGTTCTTTACCCTACCACTGTTTCGGCGATCGCAAAACTCCATAAAAAGAAAGTCGCGACCTAGCAATCCTACCAGTCGCGCCTTCACAGACTTTCGCCCGCCAACGCGGGCGACGCCCAAATCAATACCAGATTCGCGATAATTCTACGATTGATTCACCGAGGTTGCTTGCACATCCACTGTGGCATTCTTCTCGCTACTACCCTCGGTGACGGGACTCGCCGCTTCCTCCACGGTTTCTCCCTGGCGCGTCTTGAAATACCCCACCATCATCTGAGACAACTCTGCTACCAATAGCGTCACCAATGCCACATCATCCACTTGACCGATAATCGGTAAGAAGTCTGGCGCAATATCAAATGGCATGAACAAATAGGCAATTGTCCCTAAAATAATCCACCAGCGATATTTCGGATTGCGAAGCGTATTCCGATACCAATTGTACATTGATTGAATTGAGTAGCTCATGATGATAACCTCCGATACGTTTGGAAACCCCCGTGCTTTAGCCGGGGGAGGAAAAACGAACGTGCGGCTTTAG
>NZ_JAYFEQ010000637.1:0-222 GCF_055795085.1 Phormidium sp. CCY1219
TACTCTCGTTGGAACACCGGGTTGTTTCCCCATTCTTGTACTCCAATATTTGAGATTACCGTCATATGGGCTGGCCTTGCCTTTGACTTTAACATGTCTGACAATTGGAGTATCGGCGTGGTATCGCAATTTGATTGGGTTTGATTCCGCTCGTGTTGCAAATACCCAATTTTGATTCCCTATTGTTTGCCAGTATTTCTTGGCTACCCACTTTGCTGTCTT
>NZ_JAYFEQ010000638.1:0-244 GCF_055795085.1 Phormidium sp. CCY1219
AATAGACTCGATGGGGCAGGCAGGACTTAAGCGCAATGCGTAAATTGCTTAAATGCCCTGCCTGCCCCATCGAGTTTCAGGTTAAATTTTACCGCAAATCACAACCCCCTGTCAAGGTTGGCGGGAAATTTTTTTTTGCAGTTGACTGAGGAATGAATTTCGGGTAAAATAGTCTCAATAGACTCGATGGGGCAGGCAGGACTTAAGCGCAATGCGTAAATTGCTTAAATGCCCTGCCTGCCCC
>NZ_JAYFEQ010000639.1:0-967 GCF_055795085.1 Phormidium sp. CCY1219
AGTAGCCATTACCCCCGAAGGGAAACGAGCGGTCTCGATATCGTATGAGAAAACCCTGAAACTGTGGGATTTGGAGATCGGAACGGAACTCGCCACTCTAGAAGGGCATAGTTACGAGGTAACAGCAGTCACTCTTGACGGGAAACGAGCGGTCTCGGCACTCGCCACTCTAGAAGGGCATAGTGGCAATGTAAATGCAGTAGCTATCACTCCTGACGGGAAACGAGCGGTCTCGGCATCGAATGATAAAACCCTGAAACTGTGGGATTTGGAGACGGGGACAAAACGGGCTACCCCCAGAGCGCATAGTGGCTCGGTAAATGCAGTAGCCATTACCCCCGACGGGAAACGAGCGGTCTCGGCATCGGGGTATTATTATAATTATAACACCTTGAAACTGTGGGATTTGGAGAGGGGGACGAAACTGGCCACCCTCACCGGGCATAGTGCGTGGGTAAATGCAGTAGCCATTACCCCCGACGGGAAACGAGCGGTCTCGGCATCGAATGATAAAGCTGGGGTGGAAGTTCGGTATAGCGCACCGTATGGAGATGGGAAACGAGCCGTCTCGGCATCGAATGATAAAACCCTGAAACTGTGGGATTTGGAGAGGGCGAGGGAACTGGCTACCCTCACCACGCATAGTTTCAGGGTAAATGCAGTAGCGATCGCCCCGGACGGGAAACGAGCCGTCTTGGCATCGTATGAGAAAACCCTGAAACTGTGGGATTTGGAGAGGGCGAGGGAACTGGCCCCCCTCAGCGGGCATAGTAGCTGGGTAACAGCAGTAGCGATCGCCCCCGACGGGAAACGAGCACTTTCGGCATCGTCGGATAAAACCCTGAAACTGTGGGATTTGGAGACCGGAACGGAACTGGCCACCCTCACTTGGCATAGTGACTGGGTACTAGCAGTAGCGATCGCCCCGGACGGGAAACGAGCCGTCTCGGCATCCGATGATCAAACC